>NZ_JBOZRT010000159.1:0-107278 GCF_050789165.1 Azospirillum sp. | reverse complement strand
GGCCACCGCGCTGGCGCTCGATCCGCAGGCGGTGGAGGCGTGCAACAACCTCGGCGTCGCGCTGCTCGCCGGCCGCTGGCCGGAGCGGGCGCGCCGCGCGCTGGCGTGGGCGCAGACCCTCGCCGGCCGGGCCGGGGGCGCCACCTCGAACCTGCTGCTGGCGCTCAACTACGACCCGGCGGTCGGCGACGACGACCTCGCCGCCGCGCACCGCGCCTGGGGCGCCGCCGTCGCCCGCCCGCGCCCGCCGGCCCGCGTCCGGCACGAGCGGCTGCGGCTGGGCTACGTCTCGCCCGACCTCAAGCGGCACCCGGTCGGCTATCTCGCCGCGGCGGCGCTGGAGCGGCGCGACCGCAGCCGGTTCGAGGTGCACGTGTTCAGCGACGTCCGCGCGCCCGACGACCTCACCGCCCGCCTGCGCGCCGCAGCCGACGTCTGGCACGACAGCGCCGGCTGGTCCGACGCCGATCTGGAGACGGCGGTGCGCCGCGCCGGCATCGACATCCTGATCGACCTCGCCGGGCACACCGCGAACAACCGTCTGATGGTCTTCGCCGCCAAGCCGGCGCCGGTGCAGGTGAGCTGGCTCGGCTACTTCCACACCACCGGCCTGCCGACCATCGACGCGCTGTTCACCGACGCCGCCAGCGTTCCGCCGGAGCATCGCGGCTGGTTCTCCGAGCGCGTGGTGCCGCTGGCGTCCGGCCGCTTCTGCTACACCCCGCCGCAGCCCAGCCCGCCGGTGGCGCCGCCGCCGCTGCTGGCGCGCGGCGCCCCGACCTTCGGCAGCTTCAACAACCTGTCCAAGCTGACGCCGGCGGTGGTCGCGCTGTGGGCGGCGCTGCTGAAACGGGTGCCGGCCGCGCGCCTCGTGCTGAAGTGGCACACGCTGGGCGACGGGGAGGAGCGCACCGCCCTTCGCGTCGCCTTCGCCGCGCACGGCGTCGCCCCCAGCCGCCTCGACCTGCGCGGGGCCTCGCAGCACGACGCGATGCTGGCGGAATACGCCGACATCGACGTGGCGCTCGACCCGTTCCCGTTCTGCGGCTGCCTGACGACGCTGGAGGCGCTGTGGATGGGCGTGCCGGTGGTGACGCTGGAGGGCCGCCGCCCGGTGGCGCGGCAGTCGCTGGCGATCCTCCGGCAGATCGGCCACCCCGATCTGGTGGCCGCCGCGCCCGAGGCCTACCTGGACATCGCCGCGCGCCTGATCGCCGATCCCGCCGCGCTGACTGCCCGCCGGGCGGCGTTGCGCGCGGACATGGCGGCGGAGATCTGCGACGCCGCACGCTTCACCGCCGCTTTCGAGGCGGCGCTGCTGGAGGTGTGGCACGCCGCCGGGTAGGAGGGCTTGCCGGTTCGTCCGACCTCACCGTCGTCGGCGTCCCCGCAAAGGCGCATAGGCACTCAATCAAGCGATTGGGCCCCCTTCCCCGCGCTCATTCCCTTCCCAAGCCGTCATCCCCGCCTTCGCGGGGATGACGGCCAAGAAGGTGGTGGACCGGGGCCAAAGTCAGCACCCATGCGCCTGCGCAAGGATGACGGTTGAGAAAGGTCGCACAGAACGGAAAGCCGTCCCACGACTCACCAGCCCGCGGCACGACCATCTTGCCAAGCGCACCGCGTTCCGATAGGATCGCAGTCACAAAGGCCCGAGCTGCGTCCAACGCCCGGGATGGCGTACTGAACACCCCCTGCACACTGTTCCACGGTGTTCCAAACCGTTCCACTCGGAACCGCTACACCACCGTCCGGTACCGCTCGATGCAGGTGGCCAGCACCTCGCCCATCGGCCGCCCCCACCAGCGGTTGGAGAAGATCTCCACTTCCGCGTGCCCGGCGTAGCCCTGCGCCTCGACGAGGGCGCGGATCTTCGGGATGTCGATCACCCCGTCGCCCATCATACCGCGGTCGAGCAGCAGGTCGGTGGTCGGCACCAGCCAGTCGCAGACGTGGAAGGCCAGCAGCCGGTCGCGGCCGGCGCGGGCGATCTGCGCCTCCAGCTCCGGGTCCCACCAGACGTGGTAGACGTCCACCGCCACGCCGAGCGCGCCCGTCCGCCCCGGATCCAGCCGGTCGCACAGGTCGAGCGCGTGGCGCATCGTGTTCACGCAGGCGCGGTCGGCGGCGTACATCGGGTGCAGCGGCTCGATGGCCAGCGGCATGCCGGCGCCGCGGGCGTGCTCCAGCAGCTCGGCGATGCCGTCCTCCACCAGTCCCCGCGCCGCGGCGATGTCTTTCGAAGGCGCCGAGCCGGGGCGGGAATACTGCGGCAGCCCGCCGACCACCAGCACGAGGCAGCGCGCGCCCAGCGCCTTCGCCTCATCGACGGCGCGGCGGTTGTCGTCGCGCGCTTGCGCCCGGTGCGCGGCGTCCGCCGGGAACATGCCGCCGCGGCAGTAGCCGGACAGCTCCAGCTCCGCGGCGCGCACCGCCCGCACGGCGTGCTCCAGCCCGACCGCCGCGACCTGGTCGCGCCAGGGGGAGACGGCGCGGATGCCGTGCCGGGCGCAGGCCTCGGCGATCTGCACGAAGTCGCCCTGCGCCTTGACGGTGGCGGTGTTGATGGAGAGCCAGCGGTGATCCCCGGAAAAATCTCTGGGCGAAAAGTCGCGCATCACACCGCCTCGATCCCGCGCACCGCCAGCACGTCGGCCATTCGCCACACCGCCTGCTCGGGATCGCGCAGCAGGCCGGCCTTGTCGGCGAGTTTGAAGATCTCGGTCAGGTGCAGGGTGGAGCGTGCGCTCTCCTGGCCGCCGACCATGGTGAAATGGTCCTGGTGGCCGTTCAGGTAGGCCATGAAGACGACGCCGGTCTTGTAGAAGCGCGTCGGCGCCCGGAAGATGTGGCGCGACAGCGGCACCGTCGGCTCCAGGATGCTGTGGAAGGTCTTGGCATCGCCCCCCGCCAGCGCCGCCAGGGCGGCCGAGGCGGCCGGCGCGATGGCGTCGAAGATGCCGAGCAGCGCGTGGCTGAAGCCGTGCTCGTCGCCCGCGATCAGCTCCGCGTAGTTGAAGTCGTCGCCGGTGTACATGCGCACCTGCGGGTTCAGCCGCCGGCGCATGGCGATCTCCTTGTCCTTGTCGAGGAGGGAGACCTTCACCCCGTCCACCTTGGCGGCGTGGTCGTTGATGATCGCCACCGCGGTGTCCATGGCGGCGTCGAGGTCCTTTGTGCCCCAGTACCCCGCCAGGGCCGGGTCGAACATGTCGCCCAGCCAGTGGATGATCACCGGCTCCTTCACCTGGGACAGGATGCGGGAATAGACCCGCAGGTAATCGTCGGCCGAGCGCGCAACGCGGGCCAGCGCGCGCGACGCCATCAGGATGATGCGCCCGCCCATGCCCTCGACCGCCGCCACCTGCTCCTCGTAGGCGCGGATGACGTCGTCGAGCGAGCGGGCGTCCTCCGGCGCCAGATGGTCGGTGCCGGCGCCGCTGAACACCAGCCCGCCGCGCGGCCGGGCGGCGGCCAGCGAGCGCCGGATCAGCTCCTGCGAGGCCGCCCAGTCCAGCCCCATGCCGCGCTGCGCGGTGTCCATCGCCTCGGCGACGCCGAAGCCGAGGTCCCACAGGTGCTCGCGGAAGGCGATGGTGCGGTCCCAGTCGATGGCCGGGGTCAGCCACGGGTCGGCGTCGGCCAGCGGGTCGGCCACCACGTGCGCGGCGGCGAAGGCGACGCGGTTGAGCGGCCCGGCGATCCTGCCGGGGAAGCCGCGCGCCGGGGCGACCTCGTAGGGTTCCAGCGTGCGGTCGGGGCGCGGCAGGCGGATGGTCAGGGACATGCTCACACCTCCAGCGCCGGAACGTCCACCCAGCGCCGCTCCTTCCAGCTCCGCAGCGCCGCCTCGACCAGCTGCACGCCCTTGGCACCCTCGATCAGCGTGTAGCGGTAGGGGGCGTCCTCGCAGAGGTGGCGGATGAACATCTCCCACTGCGCCTTGAAGCCGTTATCGAAGGGCTGGTTGTCGGGCACCGTCGCCCAGGTGTCGTAGAAGTCCAGCGTCTGCCTCTGGTCGGGGTTCCACACCGGGCGCGGCGTCGCGGCGCGCGGCTGGATCACGCAGTCGTGCAGCCCGGCGACCGCCGAGCCCAGCGTGCCGTCGGCGTGGAAGGTCACGAGGTCGTCGCGGTGGACGCGCGTGGTCCAGGACGAGTTCATCTGCGCGATCACCCCGCCCTCCAGCTGGAAGGTGGCGTAGGCGGCGTCGTCGGCGGTGGCCTCGTAGCGCTGGCCCTGCTCGTCCCAGCGCTCGGGGATGTGGGTGGCGCCCAGGCACGACACGCTGCGCACCTCGCCGAACAGGTTGTCCAGCACGTAGCGCCAGTGGCAGAGCATGTCGAGGATGATGCCGCCGCCGTCCTCCGCCCGGTAGTTCCAGGAGGGCCGCTGCGCCGTTTGCCAGTCGCCCTCGAACACCCAGTAGCCGAACTCGCCGCGCACCGACAGCAGCCGACCGAAGAAGCCGGAGTCCTTCAGCATGCGCATCTTCTGCAGGCCGGGCAGGAACAGCTTGTCCTGCACCGTGCCGTTCTTCAGGCCCAGTTCCTTGGCGAGGCGCACCACGTGCAGCGCCTGCTCCAGGTTGGTGGCGATGGGCTTCTCGCAGTAGACGTGCTTGCCGGCGCGCATCGCCTTCTCCAGCAGCGTCGGGCGCATCTGCGTGGTGCCGGCGTCGAAGAACAGCTCGTCCTTCGGGTCATCGAGCGCCCGATCGAGGTCGGTGGTCCAGCGCTCGACGCCGTGCTGCTCGGCGAGGCGGCGGATCTTCTCCTCGTTGCGGCCGACCAGGATCGGATCGGGCATGACGCGGCTGCCGTCCGACAGCGCGACGCCGCCCTGGGCGCGGATGGCGAGAATGGAGCGGATCAGGTGCTGGTTCATCCCCATGCGGCCGGTCACGCCGTGCATGATGATCCCAAGACGACGCGTGCTCATGAAAGGGTCTCCTTACTGACTTCGGCCGGAGAGGCGAGGGGTTGCAGGCTGTCCCAGCGCGGCTCCGCCGCGTGGGCGAAGCCGGGGACGCGAAGCGGGGATGTCGGCAGGCTGCCGGCGCCGGTGTTCAGCCGGACGCCACCTCCATGGGGGCCGTCCTGGCGGGCGTAGAAGCCGGGGTGGGCGGCCAGGAACGCCTCGGCCTCCTCCTCGGGAGCGCCGGCGAAGCCGTCCACGTACTGGTGCCCGTTGCGCTCGGCGTGGCCGATGCCGAGCAGGGCGACCAGCGCGGTGTCCTGCTGCACCGACAGCCCGGCCTGGCAGGTCAGGTCCTCGGCCGAGATGAAGTGGCGGCTGCCGTCGCCGTTCCACGCCGCGCAACGGGCGGCGTTGAGGATCGCCTTGTACAGGCCCTTGCACGACTTCGACGAGACGCCCCGGTAGCCCATGGCGCGGGCGCGCGGGAAGGCGTCATAGGATTCGTCGGACTCGTCGATGATGACGGCGTGCCGCTGGCCGACGGGGCCGAGCGGCTCGTCGAGCGCGCGCTCGCGGGCGATGGGTTGCTCGACGTACAGCAGGGCGCGGCGGAACGCGGCGAGGGCCGGGTCGGCCTCCAGCCCGTCGAGGAAGGCGGCGAGCGTCGCGGTGTCGGGGTACTGCTCGTTGCCGTCCAGCGTGGCGCGGCAGGTGGGCAGCGCCGGGCCGAGCACCGCGGCGATGGCGCGCAGCCGGTCGAGGTCGGAGGCCGGGTCGCCGGAGAGCTTGATCTTGACGTGGTGGGGGCATTTGCCCCCTCCCCATCCCTCCCCCGCTTCGCGGGAGAGGGAGTCTGCCGCCGAAGCGGCGGAGTTCCCTCCACCGCGAAGCGGGGGAGGGTTAGGGAGGGGGCCGGCAACGAGCGCCCTCAACGACTCCACATCGTCCACCAGCCCCACCGTGTGCCGCAGACACACCGCCGCCAGCGGCCGCAGCCCCTTGAGGAACCCATCCAGCCCGAACCCGTCGAGGTCCGGCGTCGAACGCGTGTCGATGCCGGCGACGTTCCCCGCCATCCCGGTGAAGAAATCCACGCCGAGCGCCCGCAGCAGCCCGTCCAGCACCGCCTTGTCGAGCAGCGCCGGCCCGTAGGCCGCGGTCAGCCGGGTCTCGCCCGCCGCTAGGCAGGCCGCCTCGTGTGCGCCGCGCACCGCCGCGTGGTGGCCGAACGCCGTGTCGGGCCAGGACCCGCCCCCATACCCGCGCGCCGCGAGGCGAAGCGACACCCGCAGCCCGTCCACCGTCCGCGCCGGGCTTCGGTCGGGGCGCTTGTCGAACCACTTGGGCATCATCATCTCGGCGGTGCAGCCCCACGCCTCGCCGCGGCCTTCCACATCGACCAGCACGCGGACGAACGCCTGCGCCGCCGCCTCCACGGTCACCGCACCGAAGCGGAAGGGCTTGCGGAAGCGCACGGGCCGCTCGAACAGCTCAACGGTGCGGATGCGGAGCCGGGGCGCCTCCATCAGTCGAGGTGCCCCTGGGTGAAAAAGTGCCCGCGGATCTTCTGCGTCAGCTGCACGAAGACCGGGTCGCCCATGACGTCCAGCGTGCGCGGCCGGGGCAGCGGCACCTCGTAGGTCGCGGCGATGGTGCCCGGCCGCTCGCTCATCACCATGACGCGGTCGGCGAGGAACACCGCCTCGGGGATCGAGTGGGTGATCAGCAGCACGGTCTTGCCGGTCTCGTGCTGGATGCGCTGCAGTTCCAGGTTCATGCGCTCCCGCGTCATGGCGTCGAGCGCGCCGAACGGCTCGTCCATCAGCAGGATCTTCGGGTCGTGCACCAGCGCCCGGCACAGGGATGCCCGCTGCTGCATGCCGCCCGACAGCTGCCAGGGGTACTTGTTGGCGAAGCCCTCCAGCCCGGTCGTGCGCAGCAGGCGTTGAGCCCGCTCCAGGTATTCGGCCCGCGGTAGGCCGCGCACCTCCACCGGCATCATGATGTTGCGCAGCACCGAGCGCCACGCCAGCAGCACCGGGCTCTGGAACACGATGCCGACGTCGTCGTGCGGCTCGGTGATCTCCGTGCCCTCGATGCGGATCGAGCCGCCGGTCGCCGGCAGCAGGCCGGCGACCATCTTCAGCAGCGTCGACTTGCCGCAGCCCGACGGCCCGACGATCACCAGGAATTCGCCCTCGCGGACGTCGAAGGTGAGCGGCTGCAGGGACGGCACCTCGCCGTCGCGGGTGCGGTAGGTCTTCGACACGCCCTCGACCCGGATCAGGGTCTGCGGCGGCCGCTGCGCCGTCATCGGCGCCTCCCCCACCAGCTTCAGGTGCGATGCCATCCCCACATTCTCCGTCACTGGCCGGGGTTCGGCAGGTAGGCGTTGGTGTAGAAGCTGGCGAGCTTGCCCTTCGCCGCCGCGTCGAGGCCGCCGTACTCCACCAGCAGGTCCACCGACTCCTTCATGTTGTCCTCGGAGACGCGGAACGGCTGCTTGCTCTTGCCGTCCGGGTCCTTGTACAGCGGGATGGTCAGCTCGAAGCCCTCGGTCAGCGTGGCGATCTGCCCGCCCTTGGGGTTGGCGGTGAGGATCGACTGCGCCGCGTCCTTCGGGTGCTTGGAGGCCTCCTCGACCGACTTGGTCGCCGCCGCCATGAAGCGGCGCACCAGCCCCTCCTTCTCCTTCACGTAGTCGGTGTTCGCCACGATGCCGGAGCTGACCATCTTGATGCCGTAGTCGGCGAAGCGGATCGGCGTCACCGCCTTGCCGGTGGCGTCCTTGATCTTCATGGACTGGTCCATGACGTAGCCGAGCAGCAGGTCGGCCTGCCCGTTGATGACGGCGTTCAGCTTGGTCTGCGCGTCGCCGGACACGGTGCGGAAGTCGCTCTCCTTCAGGCCGGTCTTCTTGAGGAACAGCGGCCAGATCTGCGACATGGAATCGCCCGGCGTGACGGCGACGGTCTTGCCCTTGATGTCCTCGGGCTTGCGGATGTTCTTGTCGGAGAAGCCCATGGCCGACATCGGGCTGGTCTGCAGCAGCACGCCGGTGGCGACCAGCGGCGCGCCCTTGGCGGCGGCCTTGATCATGGTGGGCACGTCGATGTAGCCGAAGTCGGCGGTCTTCGCCGCCACCGCCTGCGCCGTCACGGCGGAGCCGCGGCCCTCCTGGATCTCCAGGTCGATGCCCTGCTCGGCGAAATAACCCTTCTCCTTGCCGTAGTAGAAGGGCGCGTGCTCGCCGTAGACGTACCAGTTGAGCATCAGCGTGACCTTGTCCGCCGCGAACGCCGGAGACGCGGCGAACAGCGCGGCCACGGCCGCGAACCAAGCCTTCTTCATCCGTTCCCTCCCGTTTGTTTCGTGCTTCACGCGGTGGCGACGACGAGGTGACGCCAGGGGATGGCGAGCCGTTCGACGACGTCGATGATCCAGAACAGCACCACGCCGATCAGCGCCAGGACGATCAGCGCGGCGAACATGGTCGGCAGCTCGAAGTTGCCGATGGAGCGCTGCAGCACGAAGCCGATGCCGGAGTTCGAACCCACGAACTCCCCCACCACGGCCCCCACGACGGCCAGGGTCACCGACACCTTCAGCCCGGCGAAGATCGCCGGCAGCGCGTGCGGCAGGCTGACCATGCGGAAGGTCTGGAGCCGCGACGCCTTCATCGAGCGCGCGAGGTCCATCATGTCCTGGTCCACCGACTTGAAGCCCTGCACCGCCGAGACGACGACGGGGAAGAAGGCCAGCAGGAACGCCGAGATCACCTTCGGCACGATGCCGAAGCCGAACCACACGACGAACAGCGGCGCGATGGCGACCTTGGGAATCGACTGCGAGAACACCAGCAGCGGGTAGACGTACGCCTCCACCGTGCGCGAACCGGCGATCAGCATGGCGATCGGGATGCCGAAGGCGACCGACAGCGCGAAGCCGCCCAGCGTCGCCACGGTGGTCGGCACCGCGGCGGCGAGCAGCGTGTCCCACTCGGCGATCAGCGCGACGATCACGTCCTTCGGCGCCGGGATCAGGTAGGGCGGGATCTTCATGACGCGCACCGTCACGTCCCACAGCACGGTCAGCAGCACCAGGAAGATCAGCGGCCGCAGCCAGCCGGAATTCAGCACGCGCTCAGCCGCGGTCACGCCGCGTTGACGGTCCATCGCTCCCTCCCCGCCGGCGCGCGCCTCGTCCGTGCGCGTTTTAACCGGCTGGTTAAAAGTTACCGGCGTGGGCCTATGCCCGTCAATCCACCAAGAGGGATAGGCGGATCATTCGCCCACCCCGGCTTACGGCAGGGGATGGGATGAAACCGCGTTTTCCGCTGTTCATCTCCCTATGAACCCATGGAGGAGACCAATGAGGATCACGCGGGTGCTGGCGGCCGGAGCGGTGGCGCTGTCGCTGTCGGCCTGCATCGGGCCGGGGTACGACGACGGCTACGGGTACGGCTATTACGACCGCCCGTCGTTCGGCTCATCATACGGCTATTACGACCGGCCGGCGGTCGGCTACTATGACCGGCCGGCGCACCGTCGCTATGACCGCGACCGCCCGGTGTACAGCGGCCGCTCCGGCCGCGCGTACGACCCGGGGTTCGGCTCGTTCTTCGACCGGCGCGACGGCGGCGAGCCGCCCAGCGACACGGCGAAGCGCATCCAGATGGAACGAGACATGTCGTCGATGCACTGACCGCCGGTCAGCGCCGCAGCGAGGCGAGCACCAGTTCGGTCATGTGGGCGAGGCGCTCGCTCTTGGCGGACTCGGCCAGCAGGTCGCGGCCGAAGATCGCCGAGAGCGTGTGCACGTTCGACAGGTAGAAATAGGCCAGCGCCGCGATGGAGATGTAGAGCTGCACCGGGTCAACCCCGGTGCGGAAGACGCCGTCGGCCTCGCCGCGCGCCAGCACGTCGGCGATCAGCCGGACGAAGGGCGAGTGCATGGACGCGACGTTCTGCGACCGCCTCAGGTGCTCGGCGCGGTGGATGTTCTCGGTGTTGAGCAGCGCCAGGAACTCCGGGTGCTCGATGAAGTACTGCCACGTGAAGGCGATGAGCCGGGCGATGGCGTCCGGCGGCGCCAGCGTCTCCAGGCTCAGCGCGCGTTCGGCGGTGCGGATGTCGGCGTAGGCCGCCTCCAGCACCGCCAGGTACAGTTCCTGCTTGTTGCCGACGTGGTAGTAGAGCATGCGCTTGTTGGTGCCCGCCGCCTCGGCGATGCGGTCCACCCGGGCGCCGCCCAGACCGTGCCGCGCGAACTCGTCGCGCGCCGCCGCCAGGATGCGGGCGCGCGTGCCCTCGGGGTCGCGGGGGGTGCCGGCCTTGCGCGGCTTGCGGGGGGACTCGGTGGCGGTGGCGGCGTCCATGGCGCGCATGCTAGCAGTCAAACGGGGCGGCTGACGACCCGCACGTGCAGCGGCCGTCCGGCCAGCACGCCGAACACCGCGGCTCCAGCCATCACCACCGCGAACAGCACGCCCGACAGCCCCCAGCCTCCGGTGCGGTCGTGCAGCAGCCCGACCAGCAGCGGCCCGAAGGACGCCAGGGTGTAGCCGACGCTCTGCGCCATGCTGGACAGCGCTGCGGCGACGTGCGGGTCGCCGGCGCGCAGCACGATCAGCGTCAGTGCCAGCGCGAAGCTGCCGCCCTGTCCCAACCCGACCAGCACCGCCCACAGCCACACGCTGCCGATCGGCGCGTACAGGCAGCCGAGCAGCCCGGCGAGGGTCAGCGCCACCACGACCAGCACAACCCCGCCCTGGTGCCGGCTCCGGCCGGCGACGATCGGCGCCGTCAGCGCGGTGGTCAGCTGCACCAGGATCGAGCTGGAGACCACGAAGCCCGCCGTCACCGGGTCGAGCCCGCGGTCGCGCAGGATCGGCGCCAGCCACGCGAACACCACGTAGGCCAGCGAGGATTGCAGCCCCATGAACAGCGTCACCTGCCACGCCAGCGGGTCGCGCCACAGCCCGCGCACCTCCCACCGGCCGTGGGCGCGGTGGGCCCCGGCGTCGGGCAGGCCGGTAAACCACACTGCCACGGCGACCAGCGCCGGCAGCGCCCAGAAGGCGAGCGCCAGCGGCCAACCGCCCAGCGCGTGCGACAGCGGCACGGTGGTGCCGGCGGCCAGCGCCGCCCCGCCGCACAGCGCCATGGTGTAGACGCCGGTCATCAGCGCGGCGCGTTCCGGGAAGTCGCGCTTGACGAGGCCGGGCAGCAGCGCGCCGACGACGCCGATGCCGGCCCCGACCACCAGGGCAGCCGCCACCTGCGCGGCGAAGGTGGGCACGGCGCGCAACGCGATGCCGGCGGCCAGCGCCGCCAGCATGGCGAGGATCACCCGCTCGCTGCCGAACCGCCGCGCCAGTGCGGGCGCCGCCAGCCCGAACACCCCCAGGCAGACCACCGGCACGGTGGTCAGGATGCTGGCGGAGGAGGCGGAAACGCCGGTGTCGCGCACCACCTCCGCCAGCACCGTGCCGAGGCTGGACAGCGCCGGGCGCAGGTTGAGCGCGATCAGCACCAGCGCCGCGGCGATCAGCAGCGGGTGGCGCGGGCGCTCAGGGATAGCGCCGTCCTCGACGTCGATCAGCAGCTCGTCCGCCAGGGAGGGCGGTGCGGGTTCGTTTGCGGGTTCGGCGGGGATGTCACGCATGGCGCTCTTCGGGCGGGTCGCAAGGAGGTGGTGGGTGTCGGCGCCCCCGGCCAGGGGGCCGGGGCGGGGTGAGTCCGCCGCGCAACACTTCCTGGTTTCCTGCACGGAGGCCCGCGACCGGACGTTGACGCACCTAGCATGGGAATCAGATAGTTGCCAGACTTCGTTGATTTCCGGACTCAAACGCGGATCATGGCACCGCCCCTCCCCTCCCCGGCGTCCCTGGACGACGACACCGCGACGGCGGTGCAGGTTCTGGCGCTCGCCGTGCAGCGCGAGCGCGTGCCGGGCATCGTCGAGTTCTCGGTCGCCTCCGACGCGCTGGCGCGCGCCGCCACCTCGCGCAACCGGACCGACCTGGAGTACGCCACCGTCGCCTTCGATTCGCTGGACCCGAGCTTCCGCGGCCGGATCGTCGACCGCGCCTACGAGCTGGCGCGCAGCGAGCGCGGTCGCCTGCGCATGCCGCAGATCCCGCAGCCGGGCGAGCGCCTGATCGAGGCGAAGGCCGCGCTGCAGGACGCCGAGACCGAGGGCGCCGGCCGGGCCCGCACCCGCCTGATGGCCGATCTCGGCCGCCGGCCGGCCAAGCGCCCGACCGAGCTGCGCGAGGAGGTGGAGCTGGCCCCCACCCTCGACGAGATCGTGCCGTTGCAGCCGGTCCGCTACGACGGCCCGCCGCCGAAATGGTGGGAGTGAGCGGGCGCCGGAAGCCCGTTACGAGAACACCACGGCCCCGACCAGGATCAGCCCCAGCAGCAGCACGCCGCAGGACACCTGCAGCGGCACCTGCGGGTCGCGCCCGCGGCACTGGCCGTCGAGGAAGCTGCGGCACTCGCCGCAATGCCGGACATCCCCCTGCGTGGCGGGGATGCCCGTACACATCCGCCTTGATCCACCATGGTCGGCAAGGGAAAACATGCGGAACTTCCGTGGGTCGAACTGCCGAAATGCTAATGGACCCGCGACACGTTGTCACGCGTCAATTCAGCGCCGACCCTTAAGGCTGACGATCATCACACCAAAGACCACCAGCGCGGCCCCGACCATCTGCACCCAGGTCACCTCCTCGCCCAGCGCCAGATAGCCCAGGCCGGCCGCCGACACCGGGCCCAGCGCCCCAACCAGCGCCACGCTGTTGGCGCCGACGCGGCGCAGCGCCTCTGCGGTCATGAACACCGGCAGCACGGTGCAGACCACCGCCATGATCCCCGACAGCCCGTAAACCGCCGCCGGCAGGTCGAGCGCCGACAGCGGGCGCAGCGCCAGGAACTGCACGATGCAGCACACGCTGGCGCTGGTCAGCGCATAGGCGGTGAAGCGCAGCGAGCCGACGCGCTCGATCACCTTGCTGCCGGCCACCAGGTAGACCGCGTAGCAGACCGCGCTGCCGAACACGAGCAGCGCGCCCCAGCCGAAGTCCGCCCCGCCGTCGCGCCACTCGGTGGACACCACCAGCGCCACGCCGGCGTAGGACACCGCCAGCGACAGCACCTCGCGCCCGCCGATGCGCTTGCCGAGGAACAGCGCGGAGAGCACCACCACGATGGTCGGGTAGAGGAACAGCAGCAGCCGCCCGATGCCGGCGCTGACGTACTGCAGCCCCAGGAAATCGAAGAAGCTCGCCAGATAGTAGCCGAGCGCGCCCAGCCCCAGCGTCAGCGCCCAGTCGCGTCCGGAGATGCGCGCCCGCCCGCCGCGCCAACCGCTCCACGCCGCCATGCCCAGGAAGAACGGCAGCGCGAAGACCATGCGCAGCAGGATCAGCGTGATCGGATCGACGCCGTAGGTGTAGGCGGTCTTGATGATGACCGGCCGCAGCGAGAAGGCGAGCACCCCCGCCACCGCCAGCAGCAGCCCCACCAGATGCCAGACGGCCGGCGAGCGGCTCCCCTCGACGCGGGCGGCCTCGGTCATGAGGCCGCCAGCAGGTCCGCCGCCAACAGATCGGCCAGGGTCAGCGCCACCACCTCGGTCGCCTTGTGCAGGTCGGACAGCGGCAGGCGCTCGTCGGCGCGGTGGGCGTTGGCCTCCTCGATGGTGTGCGGGCCGGCGCCGTAGAGGATGATCGGCACGCCGGCATCGGCGTAATGCCGCGCGTCGGTGTAGAGCGGCACCCCCCGGGCCTCCACCGGCTCGCCCATGACGCGGCTGGCGTGGCCGCAGAGGATGCCGGCCAGCCGGTCGGTGCCGGGCAGCGGCTTCAGCGGCCGGGCGAGCAGGATGCGCCGGACCGCGACGCGCGCCTGCGGGAAGGCCCTGGCGGCCTCGGCGATCACGGCGCGCACGCCCTCCTCCACCGCTTCCGGCGTCTCCTCCGGGATCATGCGGCGGTCAAGGCGCAGCATGATGCGGTCCGGCACCACGTTGGTGTTGATGCCGCCCTTGATCAGGCCGACCGTCAGCTGAGGCGAGCCGATGCCGGGCACCGCCGACACCGTTTCGCCGTACGTCTTGCGCAGCGCGTACAGGGCGTTCAGCACGCCGGTCGCCGCCTCCAGCGCGTCGATACCGGTGCCGGGCAAGGCGGCGTGCGCCGACTTGCCGTTGACCTCGACCTCCAGGTGCAGGCAGCCGTTGTGCGCGGTCACCACGCCGTAGCTGAAGCCGGCGCCGATGGCGCAGTCGGGCTTGGAGATGCCCTCGTCGAGCAGCCATTTCGGGCCGATCTCGCCGCCGGCCTCCTCGTCGTACGTCAGGTGCAGCTCGACCGTGCCGCGGTCCAGGCCGGACTTCTCCAGCGCCAGCAGGGCGTACGCGTACGTCGCGAAATCGGATTTCGACACGGCGACACCGCGGCCGTACATCCAGCCGTCCACGATCTCGGCGCCGTACGGGTCCTTCGTCCAGCCCTCGCCGGGCGGCACCACGTCGCCATGCGCGTTCAACGCCACCACCGGCCCGTCGCCGAAACGCCGGCGCACCACGAGGTTGACCGCGCTGGCCATCCCGTTGGCGCGCACGAGGTCGTCCGGCACGCGGTGCCGCTCGACGGTGAAGCCCAGGTCTTCCAGCAGCGCGCCGGCGCGCTCGGCGTGCGGGGCGCAGTCGCCGGGCGGGTTGTCGGAGGGGACCTTGACCAGCTCGGCCAGGAAGCGGGTCTGGGCCTCCCGCGAGGCGCGCAGGAAGTCGCGGATGGCTTGGGCGTCGGTCATGGCGCGGGCTCGAAGTTGCGGAGGATGTCGAGAAGGACGCGCACCGCCAGGGCGGCGTCCTCGGCGGTGATGGATTCGGCAGGGTTGTGGCTGATGCCGCCCTTGCAGCGGACGAACAGCATGCCCATCGGCAGGACGCCCGTAAAGGCCATGGCGTCGTGCCCGGCCCCGCTCGGCAGCCGGAACGGCCGGACGCCGGCGCGCCGCACCGCCGCCTCGATCTGGGCGACGACGCCCGGCGAGCACGGCGCCGCGTCGGCGTCGTGGCCCGGCTGGACGTCCAGCGCCACGCCGCGCCGGCCGGCGACGGCCGCGCAGGCCTCCCGGATCGCCTGGACCGCCGACCGGCGCAGCGCGTCGTCCGAGGCGCGCACATCGACGGTGAAGACGACCCTGCCGGGAATGACGTTGACGGCGCCGGGGAAGGTCTCCAGCCGCCCGACCGTCGCCACCAGGCCGGGCGCCGACGCCCCCCGGGCCTCGACCGCCAGCACCATCTCCGCCGCTGCGGCCAGCGCGTCGCGGCGCAGCTCCATCGGCACGGTGCCGGCGTGGCCGGCCATGCCGGTGACGGTCACCGTGAAGCGGGTGGCGCCGTTGATCGCCGTGACGGTGCCGAGCGGCAGCCCCTCCGCCTCCAGCACCGGCCCCTGCTCGATGTGGACTTCCAGATAGGCCAGCGCGTCCCGCTTCGCCTCGGCGATGCGCGCCGGGTCGCCGCCGAAGGCGGCCAGCGCGTCGGCGAAGCGCACGCCGTCGCGGTCGCGGCCCTCCAGCGCCGCCGGGTCGAAGCGGCCGGCGGCGGCGCGGCTGCCGGTCAGGGTGACCGGGAAGCGCACCCCCTCCTCGTCGCCGAAGCCCAGCACCTCGATGGCGAAGGGCAACCGCTCGCCCAGCCGGTTCAGCTCGGCCACCGCCTCGACCGCCGCCAGCACGCCGAGGTTGCCGTCGTACTTCCCGGCGTTGCGCACCGTGTCGATGTGCGAGCCCAGCAGCAGCGCCGGCGCGCCCGGCCGCGCGCCCTCGTAGCGGCCGACCACCGTGCCGGCGGGGTCGAGATGGACGGCCATCCCCGCCGCGCGCATCCACTCCATCAGCCGGTCGGCGGCGGCGCGGTGCGGCGGCGAGAAGCACAGCCGGGTCAGCGCGCCGTCGTCGGCCGAGAACGCGGCGAACGCGTCCAGGCGCGCCATCAGGTCGCTCATGGCAACAGATCCTTCAGGCGCAGCAATGCGATGCGCTCAACTTGGCCCAGGGCCGTGGCGAACTCCTCCTCCGGGGTGTTGTGGATGCGGCGCTCGAACGCCTCCAGGATCTCGGCGCGGGTCCGGCCCTTGACCGCCAGGATGAAGGGGAAGCCGAACCTGGCCTTGTAGGCGTCGTTCAGTTCGGTGAAGCGGGCGAACTCCTCCGGCGTGCAGCGATCCAGGCCGGCCGAGGCCTGCTCGGCCGTCGAATCCGCGGTCAGCGCGCCGCGCACCGCCAGCTTGCCGGCGAGATCGGGGTGCGCGTTGAGCAGGGCCAGCTGCCGCTCGCGCGGGGCGTCGCGCAGCACGGCGACCAGGGCGGCGTGCAGCCCCTCGGCGGTGTCCGGCCGCAGCCTGGCGTCCCACGCCTCCTCGGCGATCCACGGGGAATGCTCGAAGACGGGACCGAAGCGGGCGACGAAGGCGTCGCGGTCCATATCGCCGGGGCGCATCACTCGCCCCCCTGGTATGGGTGCCGCTCGTGCCAGTGCCGGGCGATGTCCACGCGGCGGCAGAACCATACGCCCTCGTGCCCGGCGGCGTAGTCGAGGAAGCGTTCCAGCGCCTTGATGCGACCCGGCTTGCCGACCAGCCGGCAGTGCAGGCCGACCGATATCATGCGCGGCGTCTCCGCCCCCTCCTCGTACAGCGCGTCGAAGCTGTCCTTGAGGTAGGTGAAGAACTGGTCGCCGCTGTTGAAGCCTTGCACCTGGGTGAAGCGCATGTCGTTGCAGTCCAGCGTGTAGGGCACGATCAGTTGCGGCCTGCCCTCGACCAACTCCCAGTGCGGCAGGTCGTCGTCGTAGGCGTCGGCGTCGTAGAGGAAGCCGCCGTACTCCGCCACCAGCCGCCGCGTGTTCGGGCCGGTCCGCCCGGTGTACCAGCCGAGCGGCCGGTCGCCGGTCAGGCGCGTCAGGATCTCCATGGCGCGGTGCAGGTGCGCGCGCTCCTCCGCCTCGTCCATGTCCTGGTAGTTGATCCAGCGCCAGCCGTGGCTGGCGATCTCGTGCCCGGCGTCCACCATGGCGCGGATGACGTCCGGGTGCCGCTCGGCCGCCATGGCGACGGCGAAGACGGTGAGCGGGATGCCCTTGCGCTCGAACAGCTTCAGCAGGCGCCAGACGCCGACGCGCGAGCCGTACTCGTACAGCGACTCCATGGCCATGCTGCGCCGGCCGGGCAGCGGCTGGGCGGCGACCATCTCCGACAGGAAGGCCTCGGACGCCGCGTCGCCGTGCAGGATGTTGTTCTCGCCGCCCTCCTCGTAGTTGAGGACGCACTGCACCGCGATGCGCGCCCCGCCGGGCCAGTCGGCCTTGGGCGGGGTCGGCCCGTAGCCGATGAGATCCCTGGGATAGCCGGAACCGGACATGCCTTACCCCCTGCTGCGCTGCCATTCCCATGATAATCGACGAAAAGCGGTGGTACCTTTCGGATCGGTTTGAAAGTCTTTCCCCGGCACCCCCTGTTAGAGCCGCGCGCCAGCGTCGATATACTTCCCTAACATACGGCGGAAGACCGGGGAGACGAGACGATATGAGCACCGGTGGACGGCTCACCACCCATGTCCTCGACACCACGCACGGCCGGCCGGGCGCCGGCATCGCGGTGACCCTCTACCGCGTCGAGACCGAGCAGCGCATCTGGGTGCTCGACGCCCGCACCAACGCCGACGGGCGCTGCGACGTGCCGCTGCTGGCCGGCGAGACCATGAAACCCGGCTGCTACGAGCTGGTGTTCAAGGTCGGCGCCTATTTCCGCGGCCTGGGCGTGGCGCTGGACGAGCCGGCGTTCCTCGACGTCATCCCGATCCGCTTCGCGATCTCCGTGGCCGAGCAGCACTACCACGTGCCGCTGCTGGTCTCGCCCTACGGCTATTCCACATACCGGGGCAGCTGAACGATGCGGATGCGCGAGACCCTCCGCTTCCTGCTGGGCGACGAGCCGCGCGAGATCCGCGACGTCGATCCAACCATGACCGTGCTCGACTGGCTGCGGCTGGAGGAACGGCGCACCGGCACCAAGGAGGGCTGCAACGAGGGCGACTGCGGCGCCTGCACCGTGGTGGTCGGCCGCCTGGATGGCGAGACGCTGCGCTACGAGGCGGTGAACGCCTGCATCCGCTTCCTGCCCACCCTGGACGGCTGCCAGCTGCTGACCGTCGAGCATCTGAAGGGCCCGGACGGCGCGCTGCACCCGGTGCAACAGGCGATGGTGGACGAGCACGGCTCGCAGTGCGGCTTCTGCACGCCGGGCTTCGTCATGTCGATGCTGGCGCTGTACCTGAACGAGGACCGCCCGGCCGAGGACCGCATCGACGACGCGCTGGCCGGCAACCTGTGCCGCTGCACCGGCTACGCCCCCATCGTCCGCGCGGCGCAGCGCATGTACGACCTGGGCGACCGCGCCCGCGACCGCTTCGCCCTGGCCGCCGACTCCGTCGCCGACCGGCTGCGCGCCTTGCGGGACGAGGAGGTGCTGTGCGTCGGCCACGGCGGACGCCGCTTCTACGCCCCGGCCACCGAGGGGCAGTTCGCCGACCTGCTTCTGCAGCACCCGGACGCCACCATCGTGTCCGGCGCCACCGACGTCGGGCTGTGGGTCACCAAGTTCCAGCGCGTGCTGCCGGACATCGTCTGGACCGGCCGCGTCGCCGAGTTGAGGCGCCTGCGCGCGACCGACACCGCGTTGGAGATCGGCGCCGCCGTCACCTACACCGACGCCGCCGACGCCATCGCCGCGCTCTACCCCGACTTCGGCGAGCTGATCCGCCGCATCGGCGCGGTGCAGGTGCGCAACGCCGGCACCATCGGCGGCAACGTCGCCAACGGCTCGCCCATCGGCGACACGCCGCCGGCGCTGATCGCCGCCGGGGCGACGGTGGTGCTGCGCCTCGGCATCGAGCGGCGCACGCTGCCGCTGGAGGACTTCTTCCTCGCCTACGGCAAGCAGGACCGGCGGCCCGGCGAGTTCGTCGAGAAGATCGTCCTGCCCAGGCCCGCCCCCGGCGCGCTGTTCCGCGCCTACAAGGTGTCGAAGCGCTTCGATCAGGACATCTCGGCCGTCTGCGGCGCCTTTCTGGTCGAGCTGGACAACGGCCGGGTCAGCCGCGCCCGCCTCGCCTACGGCGGCATGGCGGCGACGCCGAAGCGCGCCTCGGCCGCCGAGGCCGCGCTGGTCGGCCAGTCCTGGAGCGAGGCCAGCGTGCGGCGCGCCATGGCGGCGCTGCGGGAGGACTTCACGCCGCTGACCGACTGGCGCGCCGGCGCCGACTACCGCGCCACGGTGGCCGCCAACCTGCTGCTGAAGCTGTTCGTCGAGACGACGGAGGAGGCGGCCGTCACCCGCCTCGTCGGCCCGGGGAGGCTCGCCCATGCCTGACACGCCGCAGCCGCTCACCATCACCGGAGGCGTCCATCAGGAGCGCCGCCACGACAGCGCCCACAAGCACGTCAGCGGCGAGGCCGTCTACGTCGATGACATGCCGGAGCCCGCCGGGCTGCTGCACGTCTATCTCGGCCTGTCGGCGAAGGCGCACGCGCGCGTGCGGTCCATGGACCTGTCCGAGGTGCGCGCCGCACCGGGCGTCGTCGCGGTGTTCACCGCCGAAGACGTGCCCGGCGAGAACGACGTCAGCCCGATGGGCCGCCACGACGAACCGCTGTTCGCCACCGACCTCGTCGAGTACGCCGGGCAGCCGCTGTTCGCCGTCGCCGCGACCACCCGCGACGCCGCCCGCCGCGCCGCCAGACTCGCCGCGGTGGAGTACGAGGACCTGCCGGCGGTGCTGGACATCGCCGCCGCCCGCCCGGACCCGCAGCTGGTCTTCCCGCCGATGACGCTGAAGACGGGCGACCCCGCGGCGGCGCTGGCGCAGGCGCCGCGCACCGTCTCGGGCCGTCTCGTCATGGGCGGGCAGGAACACTTCTACCTGGAAAGCCACGCCGCGCTCGCCATCCCGGCGGAGGACGACGAGGTGCTGGTGCATTCCTCCACCCAGCACCCCAGCGAGGTGCAGCACATCGTCGCCCACGTGCTGGGCGTGCCGGACGGCGCGGTGGCGATCGAGGTGCGGCGCATGGGCGGCGGCTTCGGCGGCAAGGAGACGCAGGCCAACCTGTTCGCCGCCTGCGCGGCGCTGGTCGCCAAGAAGACCGGCCGCGCCGCCAAGATCCGCCCGGACCGCGACGACGACATGGTCATCACCGGCAAGCGCCACGACTTCGAGGTCGACTACTCCGTCGGCTTCGACGACGAGGGCCGCATCCTCGCCGTCGACATGGTCTACGCGGCGCGCTGCGGCTACTCCGCCGATCTGTCGGGGCCGGTGACCGACCGCGCGCTGTTCCACGCCGACAACGGCTACTTCTACCCGGCCGCGCGCATCGAATCGCTGCCGCTGAAGACCAACACGGTATCCAACACCGCCTTCCGCGGCTTCGGCGGCCCGCAGGGCATGGTCGGCGCCGAACGCGTCGTCGAGGAGATCGCCTTCGCGCTGGGCAAGGACCCGCTGGAGATCCGCAAGCTAAACCTCTACGGCCCCGGCCGCGACGTCACGCCCTACAAGCAGACGGTCGAGGACAACATCCTGCCCGAGCTGATCGCGCAGTTGGAGGAGGAGAGCCGCTACTGGGACCGCCGCGCCCAGGTCCGCGCCTTCAACCGGGAGAACCGCTGGCTGCGCAAGGGGCTGGCGCTGACGCCGGTGAAGTTCGGCATCTCCTTCACCGCCACGCACTACAACCAGGGCTCGGCGCTGGTGCACGTCTACACCGACGGCTCCATCCACCTGAACCACGGCGGCACCGAGATGGGCCAGGGCCTGCACACCAAGGTGGCGCAGGTGGTGGCCGAAGAGTTCCAGGTCGACATCGACCGCGTGCGCATCACCGCCACCACCACCGCCAAGGTGCCGAACACCTCGGCCACCGCGGCGTCCAGCGGCACCGACCTCAACGGCCGGGCGGCGCAGAACGCCGCGCGCACCATCAAGGACCGCCTCATCGACTTCGCCGCCGGGCACTGGGGCGTGCCGCGCGACGCCGTGCTGTTCCGCGCCGGGCGGGTGCACGTCGGCAACCACGCCATGGACTTCGCCGATTTGGTCAAGGCGGCTTACATGGCGCGGGTGCACCTGTCCTCCACCGGCTTCCACAAGACGCCGCACATCCACTGGAACCGCGGGACCGGCGAGGGACGGCCGTTCTTCTACTTCGCCTACGGCGCCGCCGTGTCCGAGGTGACGGTGGACACGCTGACCGGCGAGTACCGGCTGGACCGCGCGGACATCCTGCACGACGTCGGGCGTTCGCTGAACCCGGCCATCGACCGCGGGCAGGTGGAGGGCGGCTTCGTCCAGGGTGCCGGCTGGCTGACCATGGAGGAGCTGTGGTGGGACGGGCAAGGCCGGCTGCGCACGCACGCCCCCTCCACCTACAAGATCCCCGCCTGCGGTGACCGGCCGAAGACCTTCAACGTGCGCTTCTTCGACGCACCGAACCGCGAGGACAACCTGTTCCGCTCCAAGGCGGTGGGCGAGCCGCCGTTCATGCTCGGCATCTCGGTGCTGCACGCGCTGTCGGACGCGGTGGCGAGCGTGGCCGACCACAGGGTCTGCCCGCGCCTCGACGCCCCGGCGACGCCGGAGCGCGTGCTGGCCGCCATAGAGCGGCTGCGCAGATCATGACCGGCCTCGCCGCCACGCTGCGGGACTGGCTGGCGCGCGGCGAGCCGGCGGTGCTGGTGGCCATATCCGAGGCGCGCGGCTCCACCCCGCGCGAAGAGGGGGCGCGCATGCTGGTGGGGCGGAGCGCGGCGCTCGGCACCGTCGGCGGCGGCCGGCTGGAGTGGGAGGCGGTGGAGCGGGCGCGGCGCATGCTGGACGGCGGCCCGGCGGTGGAGTCGCTGGACATGCCGCTCGGCCCGGCGCTCGGGCAGTGCTGCGGCGGGCACGTGACGCTGCGGCTGGAGCGGGCGGACATCGGCACGCTGGCTTCCCTCGAAGACGCGGAGCGGGCCGAGGCGGAGCGCCGCCCGACCGTGCTGCTGTTCGGCGCCGGACACGTCGGCAAGGCCATCGCGGCGGCGCTGGCGCCCTTGCCGCTGGCGGTGCGCTGGATCGACGAGCGGGCGCACGAGTTTCCCGCCCCGGTGCCGCCCGGCGTGCGGAGGGTGGTCAGCGCCAACGCACTGGATCACGTCGCGGCGGCTCCGTCCGGAAGCGGCTACCTGATCCTGACGCACAGCCACGCGCTGGACTTCACCATCGCCGCGGCGGTGCTGGGCCGTGGCGACGCCGCATACGCCGGCCTGATCGGCTCCGCCACCAAGCGGCGGCGCTTCGAGCGCGAATATCTGGCGCGCGGGCAGGATCCGGCAGCCTTGGAGCGCCTGACCTGCCCCATCGGCGGCGCGCTGAAGGGCGACAAGCGCCCAGCGGTGATCGCGGTGCTGGCGGCGGCGGAGGTGCTGATCGCCGTCACAGTCCCTCCCCCAGCCCCGCTGGGGGAGGTTAGGTGGGGGCAACGCCCTGCCCGAGAATCCCTAGCCCCCACCCAACCCTCCCCCAGCGGGGCTGGGGGAGGGCTCACGTGGTGATCTACCTCGACCACCTCGCGTCCACGCCGCTCGACCCGGCGGTGCTGGAGGCGATGCTGCCGTGGTTGACGCACGCCGGCAACCCGCACGCCCGCCACCGGCCGGGCTGGGCCGCCGCCACGGCCATCGACGCCGCCCGAGCCGAGGTCGCCGCGCTGGTCGGCGCCAAGCCGGGCGACGTGGTCTTCACCTCCGGTGCCACCGAGGCCAACAACCTCGCCCTGCTCGGCGCGCGGCCGGAGGGAGGGCGGGTGCTCGCCTCCGCCATCGAGCACCCGAGCGTCCTGGCGTGCGGCGTGGACGAGCGCCTGGTCGTCGACCGGCGCGGCGTGGTCGATCTGGACCGCCTGGAACGGGCGCTGCGCGCCGGGCCGGCGCTGGTCTCCGTCATGGCCGCCAACAACGAGGTCGGCACGCTCCAGCCGCTCGCCGGGATCGCCGCGCTGTGCCGCGCCCACGGCGCGCTGTTCCACTGCGACGCCGCGCAGGAACCGGTGCCGATGGACGGCATCGACCTCCTGAGCCTGTCCGGCCACAAGCTGTACGGCCCGCAGGGCATCGGCGCGCTGGTGGTCCGGGACGGCGTCGTGTTGCGTCCGCTGATGCGCGGCGGCCACCAGCAGCAGGGCCGCCGCGCCGGCACGCTGCCGACCGCGCTGTGCGTCGGCTTCGGCGAGGCCTGCCGGCTCGCCCGTCTGCGCCGCGACGAGGACGCGCGGCGGATCGCGACGTTGCGCGAACGGCTGTTCCAATCGCTGTCCGCCCGGATCGACCTCCGCCGCACCAGCCCGGCCGAGGGCTGCCTGCCCGGCTGCCTGAACCTCGTGGTGCCCGGCGTCGACGCCGCCGACCTGCTGCTCGACCTGCCGGACGTGGCGCTGTCCACCGGGTCCGCCTGCGCGACCGACCGGACCGGGCCGTCGCACGTCCTGCTGGCGCTGGGCCTCACGCCGGAGGAGGCGCACGCCTCGTTCCGCTTCGGCCTCGGCCGCACCACCACGGAAGCGGAGATCGACGAAGCCGCGGAGCGCTTCGCCGCCGCCGTCACAGCAGCGCGTCGGGGCTCATCGCCATGAGGTCGGCCCGCACGTTCTCGGCGAAGAAGTCGATGAAGGCGCGGATCTTCGCCGGCAGCAGGCTGCGGTGCGGGTAGAGCACCGCGAGGCTCACCGGCTCCGGCGGGAACCGCGGCAGCACGACGCGCAACGCCCCGCTCGCCAGATGCTCGCCGACCTCCCACACCGGCTTCAGCACGACGCCCTGCCCGTCCAGCGCCCAGCGCGTCAGCACGTCGCCGTCGTCGGCGTCGAAATGCCCGCCGACCGACAGGCTCATCGGCCCCTCCGGCCCCTGCACGGTCCACTGGAACTGCTGGGTTCCGGGAAAGCGCAGCAGCAGGCAGTGGTGGTCCAGCAGATCCTCCGGCCGCTCCGGCGTGCCGCGCGCCTCCAGGTAGGAGGGCGCGGCGCACAGCACCCGCCGCAAGTCCGCCACCTTGCGCACGACGAAGCTGGAATCCTTCAGCACCGCCATGCGGATGGCGACGTCCGCCGCCTCGCGCAGCAAGTCGAGCATGTGGTCGGACAGGCGCAGCCGCACGTCCACCAGCGGGTGCAGGGCGCGGAAGCGCGGCACCATCGGCGCCAGCACCCGCCGGCCGAAGCCCAGCGGCGCCGTCACCCGCAGGCTGCCGGCCGGCGCGCCGCCGATGGCGGCGACGCTGCTCTCCGCCCGCTCGGCGGCCTCCAGCACCTCCTGGCAGTGCTCGTAGAACACCCGGCCCGCCTCGGTCAGCGACACCTGCCGCGTGGTGCGGTTCAGCAGGCGGACGTTGAGGTGCTCCTCCAGGTTCTGCAGGCGATGGCTGACGACGGCCGGCGACAGGCGCAGGTTCCGCCCGGCGGCCGACAGGCTGCCCAGTTCCACCACCCGCGCGAAAACCCGCATGTTCTCCAGCAGCGCCACGGCCATCCCCTCGCAAGCGGGGAAAATCATTCCACCTTTTCGGATTGTTTGAAAGTGCTGCCGCCCAGCCGCCGCTTCCCGCGGCGCACACCGGCACCGTACACTTCGCCCGAACGACCCCGCCCGCGAGGAGCGCCATGGAACCGATCGTCTGGGAGTGGATCAACGTCGCCGCGCGCTGGCTGCACGTCGTCACGGCGGTGGCGTGGATCGGGTCGTCCTTCTACTTCATCCACCTCGACCTCTCGCTGCGGAAGCGCCCGCATCTGGCCGAGGGCACGCAGGGCGAGGCGTGGCAGATTCACGGCGGCGGCTTCTACAACATGGTCAAGTACCTGGTCGCCCCGCCGCAGCTGCCGAAGGAACTCACCTGGTTCAAGTGGGAGTCCTACAGCACGTGGCTCAGCGGCTTCTTCCTGCTGGTCGTGCTGTACTACCGCAGCGCCGATCTGCTGCTGATCGATCCGGCGGTGCTCGACCTGCCCTGGTGGGGCGCGGTGCTGGCGAGCCTCGCGTCGCTGGCGGTCGGCTGGCACGTCTACGACGCGCTGTGCAAGTCGCCGCTGGGCAAGGACGATACGCGGCTGGCGCTGGCCGGCTACGTGTTCCTGGTGGCGGTGGCCTGGGGGCTGACGCACGTGTTCAGCGGGCGCGGCGCGCTGCTGCACCTGGGCGCGCTGATCGGCACCATGATGTCGGCCAACGTCTTCCTGATCATCATCCCGAACCAGCGCAAGACCGTCGACGCCATGCTGCGCGGCGAGGCGCCCGACCCGGCCCTGGGCAAGCAGGCCAAGCAGCGCTCGCTGCACAACAACTACCTGACGCTGCCGGTCGTGTTCTTCATGATCAGCAACCATTACCCGCTGGCGTTCGCCACCAGGTACAACTGGGTGATCGCCGCCATCGTGCTGGCGATGGGCGCGGTGATCCGCCACTTCTTCAATTCCAAGCACGCCGGCCGGCCGGTGCCCTGGTGGACCTGGGGCGCCGCCGCCGCCGGCATGCTGGCCATCGCGTGGCTCAGCACCGCCGGGCCGAAGGACTCCGCCCTCGCTGCCGCGCCGACCCGCGTCGGCTTTGCCGAGATCCAGGAGATCGTCTCGACCCGGTGCAGCATGTGCCACGCCGCCTCCCCCGTCTGGGCCGGGATCCACGAGGCCCCGCGCGGCGTTCGCCTGGACAGCGCCGAGGCCATCCGCCGGCACGCCGGGCCGATCCGCGTGCAGGCCGGCCTGTCCGACGCCATGCCGCCCGGCAACGTCACCGGCATCACCCCGGAGGAGCGCCGGATCCTCGCCGCCTGGACCCAACCATGACCGACACCCGCGCCATCCGCGGCCGCCTGCTGACCTTCACCGCCGAGCCCGCCGGACCGGGCGACGCTGGCAGTTATCGGTACCTCCCCGACGGCCTGCTGCGGATCGAGGACGGCCGGATCGCAGCGTGCGGCCCGGCCGACGACCTGCTGCCATCCCTGCCGCCCGGCACGCCGATGGAGCATCATCCGGACGCCCTGGTGATGCCGGGCTTCATCGACCCGCACATCCACTTCCCGCAGACGCAGGTGATCGCCTCCTACGGCGCGCAACTGCTGGACTGGCTGGAAAAGTACACCTTCGTCGAGGAGCAGAAGTACGCCGACCCGGCGCACGCCGCCGCCAACGCCCGCTTCTTCCTGGACGAGCTGCTGCGCAACGGCACCACGACGGCGGCGGTGTACTGCACCGTCCATTCCCAGTCCGTCGACGCGTTCTTCACCGAATCCGAGCGCCGCGGCACCGCGATGATCGCCGGCAAGGTGATGATGGACCACGGCGCGCCCGACGCGTTGCGCGACACCGCGCAGAGCGGCTACGACGACAGCAAGGCGCTCATCGCCCGCTGGCACGGCCGCGGCCGGCAACGCTATGCCGTGACCCCGCGCTTCGCCGTCACGTCGACGGAGGAGCAACTGGCGGCCTCCGGCGCGCTGCTGCGCGAGCACCCCGACTGCTACCTCCAGACCCACCTGTCGGAGAACCACGCGGAGATCGCCACGGTGCGCGCCCGCTTTCCCTGGGCGAAGCACTACACCGACGTCTACGACCGGCACGGGCTGCTCGGCCCCCGCTCGCTGTTCGGGCACTGCATCCACCTGGAGGACGACGAGGTGCGGCGGCTGGCCGAGGCCGGCTCGGTGGCGGTGTTCTGCCCGACCTCCAACCTGTTCATCGGCAGCGGCCTGTTCGACATGGCGCGGCTCAAAGGCCATGCGCCGCCGGTGCGCACCGCGCTGGCCACCGACGTCGGCGGCGGCACCAGCTATTCGATGCTGCGCACCGCGGCCGAGGCGTACAAGGTGCTCCAGCTGCAAGGCCAGAACCTGCCGGCGCTGACCGCCTTCCACGCCATGACCCGCGGCAACGCCGAGGCGCTCGGCCTGCGCGATGCGATCGGCTCGCTGGAGCCCGGCCGCTGGGCCGACGTGGTGGTGCTGGATTCCCGCGCCACGCCCGCGATGGCGCACCGCATGGAGACGGTGCGCGGCGACCTGGAGGAGGAGCTGTTCGTCCTGATGACGCTCGGCGACGACCGGGCGGTCAAGGCGACATACGTGCAGGGGAAGCGGGCGCTCTGAACGCCGCTCAGGTCCGGTTGCGGAACAGCTCGGCCAGCGCCACGGCGGTCGCCACGCCGGCGTTCAGGCTCTCCAGGCCCGGACGGCCGCCGGGGATGCGCACCAGCACGTCGCAGATGTCGGCGGTGCGCAGGCGCAGGCCCTCGCCCTCGGCGCCGACCACGAACACCGCCTTCTCGGCGAACTCGGTCTGCGCCAGGGTCTTCTCGCCGCGCTCGTCCAGGCCGTAGACCCAGAAGCCCAGCTCCTTCATCTTCTCCAGCGCGCGGGCCAGATTGGTGACGCGGTAGATCTTGACGAACTCCGCGCCGCCCACCGCCACGCGCACCGCGGTGGAGGTGACGTCGACCGCCCGGTTCTTCAGGAACACCACCGCATCGACGCCGAAGAACGCGGCGTTGCGCAGGATGGTGCCGAGGTTCTGCGGGTTGGTGATCTGGTCCAGCACCAGCACCGACTTGGCGTCGGCCAGCGAGCCCAGGTCGTACTCGTCGAGGATCGTGCGCGGCTCGGTGAAGATGCAGACACCCTGGTGGTTGTCGCTGTCGGTCATCTTGCCGCCCTTGAGGAACTTGTCCCAGGGCAGGATCTCCGGCTTGATGCCGTGCTTGCGCGCCAGGGCCAGGAACTCCTCCGGCGGTTCCATCTTGCCGGACAGGAGAAGCATCCGCCGGACGTCCTCGGGGCGGGTCATGAACACCGCCCGGACGGAGTGCTTTCCATAAACGATGTCCATAGCGCCGGCTTTACCAAAGGGGTTGCGAATCGGAAGACGGCTATCTGCCACATCGCCCGGGTTCGCACAAGCGCCGTGGTCCGGGCGCCGCGGGCCGGAAGCGGCGCCGGGGCCGCTCCCGCCGCGTCGCGTCGCGTCACTTGCCGATGATGACCTCGGACGACTTGATGATGGCGACCACCGCGTCGCCGTCCTTCAGGCCGAGGTCGTCGATGGTCTCCGCCGTCACGGTCGAGGTGATGGTGTTGCCGCCGCCCACGTCGATCTTCACCTTGGCCGAGATCGGCCCCTTCTCGACGGAGATGACGGTGCCCTTGAGCTGGTTGCGGGCGCTGAGCTTCATGATCGGACTCCCTGATGGCGCGGTCATGGATCCGTATTCCCGCACAGGGAATGCGCGGATTGCACGGATTTTGACCACATGATTACTGCGTGCAAGCGTCCGCCTCGCACCGATTCGGGCGCCAGCCGGCCGTTCTCCTTTCGCCGGATCGCGGAATGCTGTCCGGCGATCTTGAGAATACAGGCTTCCCTTCCGTCGTCAACCGCGTTATGTAGTTCAGGTATACACCGCTTCGACGGGGACGGCCCATGACCGTTCGTGCCCAGGTTTCCTTCGCCGCACCCAGCGGCTCGCCGGTCGGGCGGGAGCGCATCCGCCTGCTCGAGGCAGTGGCGCGCGAGGGCAGCATCTCCGCCGCGGCGCGGGCGACCGGCATCACCTACAAGGCGGCGTGGGACGCCATCGACGCCATGAACAACCTGTTCGGCCAGCCCTTGGTGGCCGGTCAGACCGGCGGCAAGCGCGGCGGCGGCGCGGCGCTGACGCCGGAGGGGCTCAGGCTGGTCGAGACGTTCCACCGCCTGGAGGGCGAACTGGCCCGCGCCTTCCACGCGCTGGAGCCGGAACTGACCGGAACCGGCCTCTCCGCCGCCAACCTGATGTGGGGGTTCTTCATGCGCACCAGCGCCCGCAACGCGCTCCGCGGCACCGTCACCGCCGTCACCGACGGCGCGGTGAACGCCGAGGTGGCGCTCCGGGTGTCCGACCAGACCACCCTGACCGCCGTCATCACCCGCGACAGCGTGCGCGACCTGGGCCTGTTCCCGGGGCGCGAGGCGACGGCGCTGATCAAGGCCCCCTTCGTCATCCTCGCCCCCGCGGACGAGGCGCGCCGCACCTCGGTGCGCAACCGGGTCGAGGGCACGGTCTGCCGCCGCGAGGACGGCGCCGTCAACGCCGAGGTCACGCTGGACATCGGCGGCGGCAAGACCTTGACCGCCATCATCACCAAGCACAGCGCCGACGACCTCGGCTTCGCCGTCGGGCAGCCGGCCTGCGCGCTGATCGACGCCTCGCACATCATCCTGGCCGTCGACTGAAGACAAGGAGCCCCCTGGCATGAAGACCGTCCTCCTCGCCGCCGCCCTGCTGCTGTCGGCCGGCGCCGCCCACGCCGCCGAGACCACCGTCGCGGTCGCCGCCAACTTCACCGAGCCGGCGAAGGAGATCGCCAAGGCCTTCACCGCCAGGACCGGCCACACCGCGGTGCTGAGCTTCGGCGCCACCGGCCAGTTCTACGCGCAGATCAAACAGGACGCGCCGTTCACCGTGCTGCTGGCGGCCGACGACACGACGCCGGCGAAGGCGGTGGAGGACGGCCTCGCGGTCGCCGAGTCGCGCTTCACCTACGCCATCGGGCGCCTCGTGCTGTGGAGCAAGGACCCGGCCAAGGTCGGCGGCGAGGAGACGCTGAAGAAAGCCGCCTTCGACAAGGTCGCGCTGGCCAACCCGGCGGTCGCCCCCTACGGCGCCGCGGCGGTGCAGGCGATGAAGAAGCTGGGCGTGTTCGACGCGCTGCAGCCGAAGTTCGTGCAGGGCAACACCATCGCCCAGACCTACCAGTTCGTCGAAACCGGCAACGCCGAGGTCGGCTTCGTCGCCCTGTCGCAGGTCGCGCTGAAGGCCGGGGGCTCGCGCTGGCTGGTGCCGGAGGCGCTGCACGACCCGATCCGCCAGGACGCCGTGCTGCTGAAGAAGGGCGCCGGCGACGAGGCGGCCAAGGCGTTCCTCGCCTTCCTCAAGGGTCCCGAGGCCGGCGCGGTGATCGCCAAGTACGGCTACGGCACGGCGGCTACGAACTGACCGTTTGCCCCCTCCCCATCCCTCCCCCGCGTTGCGGGAGAGGGGGTCTGCCGCCGAAGCAGCGGAGTTCCCTCCACCGCGAAGCGGGGGAGGGTTAGGGAGGGGGCACAGCACTGCGCACCACCTCTCACCCCAACGGCCCCATGTCGATCTGGCAGCCCATCCTCCTGACCCTGAAGCTGGCGTCGCTCACCACCGTCATCCTGCTGCTGATCGGCACGCCGCTGGCGTGGTGGCTGGCGCGCTCGAAGGCGTGGTGGAAGGAGGCGGTGGCCACCGTGGTGGCGCTGCCGCTGGTGCTGCCGCCCACCGTGCTGGGCTTCTACCTGCTGATGCTGCTGGGGCCGAACGGGCCCGGCGGCTGGCTGGCGTCGCTGTGGGGCGGGCGCTCGCTGGCCTTCAGCTTCGAGGGGCTGCTGATCGGCTCGATCCTCTACTCCATGCCCTTCGTGGTGCAGCCGATCCGCAACGCTTTCGAGGCGATCGGCGACCGCCCGCTGGAGGCGGCGGCGACGCTGCGCGCCTCGCCGCTCGACACCTTCTTCACGGTGGCGGTGCCGCTGGCGCGGCGCGGCTTCCTGACCGGCGCGGTGCTCGGCTTCGCCCACACCATGGGCGAGTTCGGCGTGGTGCTGATGATCGGCGGCAACATCCCGGGCAAGACGCGCGTGCTGTCCGTCGCGATCCTCGACTACGTCGAGACGCTGCAATGGACGGAGGCGCACCTGCTGGCCGGCGGCATGCTGGTGTTCTCCTTCGCCGTGATCCTCACCATGATGACGCTGGAGAAGCGCATCGGGCGGGCGAAGCCGTGAGCGGCCGGATGGAGGCCCGCTTCCACGGCGCCCAGGGCTCCTTCACGCTCGACGTGGCGTTCGAGGCGCCGGGGCGCGGCGTCACCGCGCTGTTCGGGCCGTCCGGCTGCGGCAAGACCACCGTGCTGCGCTGCGTCGCCGGGCTGCAGCGCCTGGACGGCCGCTTCGCGCTGGACGGCGAAGTCTGGCAGGACGGCGCCGCCTTCCGCCCCACGCACCAGCGGCCCATCGGCTACGTCTTCCAGGAGGCGAGCCTGTTCCCCCACCTCGGCGTGCGCGCCAACCTGCTGTACGGCCACCGCCGCACCGTCGGCCGCGGCGTGCCCGAGACCATCCGGGTGGACGAGGTGATCGAGCTGCTGGGCCTCGGGCGGCTGTTCGACCGCGCCGTGGGGCACCTCTCGGGCGGCGAGCGCCAGCGCGTGGCAATCGGGCGGGCGCTGCTGTCGCAGCCCAAGCTGCTGCTGATGGACGAGCCGCTGGCCGCCCTCGACCGCTTCAGCAAGGACGAGATCCTGCCCTACCTGGAACGGCTGCACGACGCGCTGTCGGTGCCGGTGCTCTACGTCAGCCACGACATCGCCGAGGTGGAGCGGCTGGCCGACCATCTGGTGCTGCTCAACGACGGCCGGGTCGTGGCGTCCGGCCCGGTGCAGGAGCTGCAGGCCGACCCGACGCTGCCCACCGCCCGCATGCCGGAGGCCGGCGTCACCCTGCCCGCCACGGTCGCCGGCCACGAGCCCGCCTACGGCCTGACCGCGCTGGCGCTGCACGGCGGCCGGCTGCTGGTGCCGGGCGACCTGGGTGCGGAGGGAACGCCGCGCCGCGTCCGCATCGCCGCCTCCGACGTCAGCCTGGCGCGGCGTCCGGCGGCGGACAGCACCATCCTCAACGTGCTGCCCGGCCGCATCGCCGCCGCCGAGCCGCAGGACGGCGTGCAGGTGATGGCGGTGGTGGGGCTGGGCGAGGACGGCGCCGGCGCCCGCCTGCTGGCGCGCGTCACCCGCAAGTCGTGGGACGCCCTCGGCCTCGCACCGGGCCAGCCGGTCTACGTGCAGATCAAGGGCGTCGCGCTGGTCAACCGGGAGGCCGTTCAGGCCCCCGGTTCGCCGGCGTTGGGGAAGAACAGTGGCTCGCCGCCGATCTTGTAGCCGGCGATGGCGCCCTGGCCGTCCGGCGAGCGCAGCCAATCGACGAACGCCTGCCCCTCGGCCTTCTTGACGTGGGCGAACTTCGCGGGATTCACCAGCATGACGCCGTACTGGTTGAACAGGCGCTTGTCGCCCTCGACCACGACCTCCAGGTCGCCGCGGTTCTTGAAGCTCAGCCACGTGCCGCGGTCGGCCAGCGTGTAGGCGTTCATGGCGGCGGCGGTGTTGAGCGTCGGCCCCATGCCCTGGCCCAGCGCCTTGTACCAGCCGCCCGACTTCGGCTCGACCCCGGCGGCCTTCCACAGGCCCAGCTCGGTCTTGTTGGTGCCGCTGTCGTCGCCGCGCGAGGCGAAGGGCGCCTGCTTCTCGGCGATCGTCTTGAGCGCCGCGTTGATGTCCTTGCCGCCCTTGACGCCGGCCGGGTCGGACTTCGGGCCGATCAGCACGAAGTCGTTGTACATGACCGGAAAGCGCTCGACGCCGAAGCCCTCGGCGACGAACTTCTCCTCAGACGGCTTGTGGTGGACGAACAGCACGTCGGCGTCGCCGCGCTTGGCCTGGTCGATGGCCTGGCCGGTGCCCTTGGCGACGACGCGCACCTCGATCCCGGTCTTCGCCGTGAAGATCGGCAGGATGTGCTTGAACAGCCCGGAATCCTCGGTCGAGGTGGTCGAGGCGACGGTGATGAACGGCGTCTGCGCCAACCCCGGCGCGGCGGAAAGCCCGACGACCGCGACAGCGGCGAAAGCGGTCAGAACGGTGCGGCGAAACAGCGACGGCATCTCGGACATTCCCCTCCGGTTCGTTATGCGTCGGGCATCATAACGAACCGGAGGGGAAGTGGAGAGAGGAAATCGATCCCGGGGCTTGCCGTCCCCGCCGCCCGATGCGGCGCCCTACTGCGGCAGCATCACGCCGAGATAGGGGGCCGCGGCCTTGCCGGAGGCGCCGACCGGCGACGGCGCCTGGTGGCGCACCGGCGGCAGGCTCTTCAGGTAGGTTGCCAGCGCCTTGGCGTCGGCGTCGGTGAGCGCGGCGTAGGACGGCCACGGCATCACCGGCACCAGCTGGCGCCCGTCCGGCCGCATTCCGGTTCGCACCGCGCGGATGATGTCCGCCTCGCTCCACGCGCCGAGGCCGGTCTCGCGGTCCGGCGTCAGATTGGGCGGGTAGAAGACGCCGAGGTCGGGGATGCCGAAGCCCACGGTGGATCCCGCCAGATGCAGGGCGGGATCGGGCTTGCCGGCCAGGGCGCCGCCGGTGTGGCATCCCTGGCAGTCCATGATCCGGGCGAGGTATTCGCCCCGCTTGACGAGGTCCTCGGCCGCGGCGGCCTGGGTGGCGAACAGGGCCACGGCGAAAACGGACAGGCTGATGGTCTTCATCGGATGTCTCCTCACGCCGGGACGAGGCCGACGAGGCGGCCCACGGTCTCGACGATGGTGTCGGCGGACGGGGCGAAGGCCTGCTCCAGCGGAAAGCTGGCGGGGGCCGGGGCGTCCGGGCCGGTCAGCCGCATCACCGGGGCGCGGAGATCGCCGAACGCCTTCTCGGCGACCAGAGCGGCGATCTCGGCGCCGACGCCGCACATGCGGCTCGCCTCGTGCACCACGACGACACGCCCGGTCTTGCGCGCCGAGCGCAGGACGGTCTCCTCGTCCAGCGGCTTCAGCGTGCGCAGGTCGATGACCTCCGCCGCGACGCCCTGCGTCGCCAGCCGGTCGGCGGCCTGGAGGCAGGCGTGCACGCTCTTGGCGTAGCTGACGAGCGTCACGTCCGTGCCCTCGCGCCGCACCGCGGCCTTGCCCAGCGGAACCACGGCTTCGCCGTCCGGCACCGCGCCGGGCGCGTAGCCGAGCGCGATGTCGGTGAAGAACAGCACCGGGTTCTCGTCGCGGATCGCCGCCTTGAGCAGGCCCTTGTAGTCGGCGGCCGTGGATGGCATGACCACCTTCAGGCCGGGACTGTGCACGAACCAGGCCTCGACGTTGTGATTGTGCTGGGCGCCGACGCCCCAGCCGCCTCCGGTCATGGCGAGCACCACCATCGGGAACGCGAACTGCCCGCCGGACATGTAGCGCAGCTTGCCGGCGCTGTTGACGATCTCGTCCATGGCGTAGCACAGGAACGGCGCGAACAGCAGGTCGACCACCGGGCGCAGCCCGGTCGCCGCGGCACCCGCGGCGGTGCCGGCGATGATGCCCTCGGCCAGCGGCGTGTTGCGCACGCGGGCGGCGCCGAACTCCGCCAGCAGGTCCTTGCGCTTGGTCGCCACGCCCTCGCCGAAGATGAGGACACGGTCGTCGCGGCGCATCTCCTCGGCCAGCGCAGCGGAGACGGCGTCGGTGACGGTCATGGTCTGCATCGGTGCCTCCTCAGGCGTAGACGTCGGTGGTGAGGGCCTCGAAGCCCGGGAAGGGGCTGGCCTCGGCGAAGGCGGCGGCCTGCTCCATCCGCCGCTTCACGGCGGCCTCCATCTCCCGCGCGGCGGCGTCGGAGAGGTGGCCCTCCGCGATCAGGCGGCTCTGCGCCAGCAGGATCGGGTCGCGGGCACGCCAACGGGCCAGTTCCTGGGGATCGACGTAGGACTGGTCGTCCGGCTCGAAGTGGCCGCGCAGACGGTAGGTCTGCACCTCCAACAGGAAGGGCTTGCGCGTCTCGCGGATGGTGGCGACGGCACGCTCGGCGGCGGCGCGCACCGCGTCCACGTCGTTGCCGTCGACGATGCGCCAGTCCATGCCGTAGGCCGCGGCCTGCGGCGCCACGCCCTCGGCCAGCGTGGTCTCGCGCCGGTGCACGAAGGCCTGCCACTGATTGTTCTCGCACACATAGAGGATCGGCAGATTCCACACGGCGGCGAGGTTGAGGGACTCGTGGAAGCGCCCCTCGCACGCGGCGCCGTCGCCGAAGAAGCAGGCGACGATGCCCTCCCCGCCGAGCATGGAGCGCGACAGCGCCACGCCGGTGACCAGCGACAGCTCGCCGCCGACGATGGTGGAGGTCAGCACCACCCCCAGTTCCTTCGCCGCGATGTGCAGCGACCCGCTCTTGCCGCCGCAATAGCCGTCGCGCCGGCCCATCACCTCGGCCAGCATCCGCCCCGGATCGGCGCCGCGCGCCAGCAGGTGGCCGGCGCTGCGGTGGTTGGTCAGGATCTGGTCGTCGGCCGACAGCGCGGACACCACGCCCACCGCCGCAGCCTCCTGCCCGACCGCGGTGCAGGTGCCCGCCGCGCGCTGCTCGGCGTGCAGCGCGATCACCGTTTCCTCATAGGCGCGGATGAGCATCATCTGCTCCAGCGCCCGAACGCGTTCCCGCGTGTCCATCGTGCCGTCCCCGTCAGGAGTGAAGGTCGGCCGGGACTATAGGCTCGGCTGAAGCGAAGCCGTTGCTAACTCTTCCCTCACGCAATCCTAAAATTTTCGTAAGCGAAGATTTCGAACCTGAAACGAACGAGAACGAAAGGGCGCGATCTCCCACATCAGACACGTCCCTTGAGGTGCGCCGCACCTTCCAGAGCTGAGCGGGGAAACCCCCTTCGAGCGGTGCCGCTGTTCAAGCCGGTCCTCGCCTCCTTACAGGCGGGTGCTGCGCAGCCGCAAGGCGTTGCCGATGACCGATACCGAACTCAGAGCCATGGCCGCGGCCGCGATAATGGGTGACAGCGTCCAGCCGAACAGCGGGTAGAAGACGCCCGCCGCGACCGGCACGCCCAGCGCGTTGTAGACGAACGCCAGGAACAGGTTCTGCCGGATGTTCCGCATCGTCGCCCGGCTGAGCGTCCGAGCCCGCGCGATACCCGCCAAGTCGCCCTTCACCAAGGTGACGCCCGCGCTCTGGATCGCCACGTCGGTGCCGGAGCCCATGGCAACGCCGACATCGGCTTCGGCCAACGCCGGTGCGTCGTTCACGCCGTCGCCGGCCATCGCGACCACGCGACCCTCGGCCTTCAGCTTACGGACGACTTGGTGCTTCTGGTCCGGCAGCACCTCGGCTTCGACCTCGGCGATGCCCAGGCGGCGTGCCACCGCCTCGGCCGTGGTCCGGTTGTCGCCCGTCAGCATCACGATGCGCACGCCATCGGCCCGCAGCGTCTCCAGCGCTTGAGGCGTGCTCGCCTTGATCGGGTCGGCGACTGCGATGACGCCGCCGGGGTGGCCGTCGATGGCAGCGTACAGCGCCGTGGCGCCCCCGCGCCGCAGTTCCTCCGCGCGCGCCTCCAGGTCACCCAAGGCAATCCCCTGGTCTCGCATCATCGCGGCGTTGCCCAGGGACACCAAGCGGCTGCCAACTCCACCATGCACGCCCTTGCCGGTGACGGAGCCGAAGTCAGCGACCTCATGCAAAGGCAGCCCCCGCTCCTTGGCCGAGGCGACGATGGCAGCTGCCAGCGGATGCTCGCTCGACCGCTCCAGGCTTGCCGCCAGCGACAGCAGGGTCGCCTCGTTGACACCCGGCGCCGGGACGACGGCGGTCACCCGCGGCTTGCCTTCGGTAAGAGTGCCGGTCTTGTCGACGACCAGCGTGTCGACCTTCTCGAACCGCTCCAGGGACGCGGCGTCCTTGATGAGCACGCCCGCCTGGGCCCCCTTGCCGACGCCGACCATGATCGACATGGGCGTCGCCAGCCCCAATGCGCACGGGCACGCGATGATGAGCACCGAGACTGCCGCGATCAGCGCGTACGCAAAGGCGGGCTGCGGCCCCCAAACCATCCAGCCAACGAAGGCCAGGACGGCGACGAGGATGACGGCCGGGACGAAGTAGCCGGACACCACGTCGGCCATGCGCTGGATGGGCGCACGGCTGCGCTGAGCCTCGGCGACCATGGTCACGATGCGCGACAGCATGGTGTCCGAGCCGACCTTGTCCGCGCGCATCACCAGCGCGCCGGTCTGGTTCACCGTGCCGCCGATGACCCTGGCGCCCGGCTCCTTCTCGACTGGCATGCTCTCGCCGGTCACCATGGACTCGTCCACGGCGCTGCGGCCATCGAGCACCTCGCCATCGACCGGAACACCGTCGCCAGGACGGACCCGCAGCCGGTCGCCAACGTGGACCTGGTCGAGCGGAATCTCGTCGTCCTCGCCGTTGGCGCGGATGCGGCGCGCCGTCTTCGGCGCCAGGTTCAGCAGCGCCCGGATCGCGCCGCCGGTCTGCTCGCGGGCGCGGAGCTCGAGCACCTGCCCCAGCAGCACCAGCACCGTGATGACCGCGGCCGCCTCGTAGTAGACGGCCACCACCCCATCCATGCCCCGGAAGGTCGGTGGGAAAATCCGGGGCAGGAAGGTCGCCACCAAGCTGAACACGTAGGCAACGCTGACACCGAGCGCGATCAAGCTGAACATGTTCAGGCTGCGCCGCCGGAAGGACTGCCAGCCGCGCTCGAGGAGCGGCCATCCCGCCCACAGCACCACCGGCGTCGCGAGCAGGAACTGAATCCACACGGAGATGCGGGGCGACGCAAGGCCATGAATGCCGAGGCCCGGGATGTGGCTGCCCATCTCCAGCACCAGCAGCGGCACGCTCAGCGCCACGCCAATCCAGAACCGCCGGGTCATGTCCACGAGCTCGGGATTCGGCCCCTCCTCAAGGGTGGCGCCGACCGGCTCCAGGGCCATGCCGCAGATGGGGCAGTTGCCCGGCCCCTCCTGGCGGATCTCCGGGTGCATCGGGCAGGTGTAAATCATGCCCGTCTGCGGTGAAGCCTGACCGGCGCTTTCGGGCGCTGCGGGCTTGGCCTCCGGCTTCAGGTACTGCTCGGGGGCCGCAACGAACTTCCCCCGGCAACGTGCCGAGCAGAAGTGGAAGGTCTGGCCGCCGTGCTCGGCGTGGTGCTCGGTCCGCTCCGGATCGACCATCATGCCGCACACGGGGTCCTTCACCTTGGCATGGTCGCCGTGTTCGGCATGATGGTCGTGGTGGTGCGCGTGGCCATGGCGCAGGTTGTTCATGTCTGCTCCCTCCGCATGCTCGGCGCCGATCTCGTGGCGCTCCCGGGTGCCGTCCCATTTCCAGGCGGAGCACCATGAACCAAGGCTCCGCCTTGCAGTGATGGGAAGGTCAATGCCCTTGTGCCGGTCGTCCGCCGTTGCTCACTTCTTCGTCCGCTCGCTCATGGCGGCGTGGCGACGGCGGGTCTCGTCCGGCCAGGAGCTCTTGATGAAGGCCAGCACCGCCCAGATCTCCGCGTCGCTCAGCACGCCGCCGAAGGCGGGCATGTCGCTCTCGTACCCGGCCGGGGCGAACGCGACGACGCCCTGCTTCGTGATCTTGAAGAGGTCGGCGTCCGGATGGTGCCACGTGTGCCCGGAGGCATCATGCGGTGGCGCGGGCAGGCGGCCGTCCGGCTTGCGGCTTTGCCACTCCGGCTGGCCCTCGAGCCGCACGCCGTGGCACGACGCGCACTGCTCCGCGTAGACCACCTTGCCCCGGGCAACCTGCGCCGCGTCGTTCGGGTCGGCGCCCGCCTTGGGACCAGCGAACAGGACGACGCCAGCCACGGCGATCGCCACGCCCAACGCCAATCCGACACCAACCTTCAGATTCGGGACGCCCCGCATCATGACCTCACCGTTCGCGTTCCGCCTCAGTGCCGGGCGTAGACCTTGTTGCCCTCCGGCGTGCCGAAGACGATGACGTCGTAGGGCTGGCCGGGCATGTCCATGCCGGGCGAGGACTGCGGCATGCCGGGTGCGCTCAGGCCCTTCGCCTTCGGGCGCTCGGCGAGCAGCCGCCGGATGTCGCTCGCGGGCACGTGGCCCTCGACGACATAGCCGTCCACGACCGCCGTGTGACAGGACATCAGGGTGTCCGGCACGCCCTTGGCGGCCTTCACCGCGTCGACATCCTCGATGGTGTGGACCTTCATGGAGAAGCCCGCGGCCTCCATGTGCTTCACCCACCCGCCGCAGCACCCGCAGGTCGGCGACTTCCAAACCTCGACCTGCTGGGCGGCGGCCGGGGTGCTGCCCAGGAGGGCGGGTGCGCCGAGCGATGCACCGCCGATCAGGGCGGCACCGACCAAGGCGCTCATCAGGGTCTTCTTGGATATTGGTGTCATGGAACTGTTCCGTTCTTCAGGGAAGCGGTGGCGGCTTCCGGGACCATCGCGCGATAGGACGCCCAGAACGCCAGAGCAGGAATGGTGAGCCACTGGGCCAGCGGAGAGAGACCGGTCCCAAGCCACGGCAGTGTCGGCATCAGGTCCGAGTAGGACCAGGTCCGGCGGACCTCGATGTTCAGCCACTCGCTGAACACCGTGTAGCCGAAGCCCAACGCCATCGCCGTGCCGGCCACCGGCAAAAACCGCTGATGTGGCCAGTCTGGTGAGTTGACGACGAGGAGGGCCACCAGCAGCGACGCCGTCGCGATCAGCACGTCGCCCCCGGTGCAATGCAGGGCCGCGACGACGATCTCGCCTGCCGTCCCGGTCTGCCACAACGTGTAGAGCGGCATCTGGGCGAACTCCCAGATCAGGTTGCCGAGCGCGATCACCGCCACATACCGGCGGACCGCTGACAACCTCGTATCGGGAACTGCCCAGATCCGGTTCATGGCGTCGTGCCTTCCGGTTCGCCGATCAGTGACCCGCGTGGCCCATCTCGAAGCGGGCCTGGACCGGCTTCTGTCCCGGCATCGTCAGGGCGGTGACCACCTTCACGCTGTCGTGCCCGCCGCCCAGGTTGGCCTGCCCCTTCAGGGCGTTGGCGCCCGCGGGCTCGAGCGCAACCTTCTGGGTCTGCTTGTTCGCCAGGATGGTCGCCTCAGCCTTGGCGCCGGTCACATCCACCGGCTTGTCGGCGCCATCGGTCACGTACAGCACGACGTCGTTACCCTTGAGCACGAGTTCGGTGTGGTACGGACCGGCGTCGGTCCGCTGGCCGCCGTTCGGGCCGATCTTGGGGCCATCGGCGAACGCCGTGGCCGGGGCGGTGAACAGGGCGGCGGCGAGGAGGATGGTCGGGAACTTCACGTGTGTTTCTCCATGTGGACGAAGGTGAAAGGGGTCAGTACGCCTCGGCGGGGCGCAGCGAACCGGCCTGGGCTTCAATAAGGCGGTTGAGCGGCTTCTCGCCGAGCTTGAGGAAGAGGACCGGGGTGAGGACCGTGTCGAGCAGGGTGGCGCTGACCAAGCCGCCGAAGATGGTGACGGCGACCGGATGCAGGATCTCCTTGCCCGGTGCATCGGCGCCGATCATCAGCGGCACCAGCGCCACGCCCGCCGACAGCGCGGTCATCAGCACCGGCGTCAGCCGCTCCTGGCTGCCGCGGGTCACCATGGCCCGACCGAAGGACTCACCCTCGTGCAGGACCAGGTTGATGTAGTGGCTGATCTTCAGGATGCCGTTGCGCGTCGAGATGCCGGTCAGCGTGATGAAGCCGATCATCGAGGCCACCGACAGCGGCTGACCGGCGATCCACAGGGCGGCCACGCTGCCGATGAGGGCCAGCGGCACGTTGCCCATGATGATCAGTGCCAGCACGGCCGAACGGTAGCGGCTGTACAGCACCAGGAAGATCATCGCCAGGGACACCATCGACAGGGCGGCGATGGTCTTCGACGCCTCCTCCTGCGCCTGGAAGGTGCCCTCCAGGCTGGTGAAGTACCCGGACGGCAGCTGCGCCCCGGCGACCACGCCGCGGATGCCCGCGACGATCTGCGCCATGTCCGTCTTGCCGTCGGAGTTGCCGAGGATGACGATGCGCCGCTTGCCGTTCTCCCGCAGGATCTGGTTGGGCCCGTCGGTCTCCTCGACCGAGGCGAACATGCTGAGCGGCACCCGGCCCGCCGGGGTCTCCACCAGCAGGTTCGCCAACCCGCTGGTGGTGCGGTCCTCGTCGGACAGGCGCAGCACCACGTCGAAGCGCCGCGTGCCATCGACGATCTCGGATACCACGCGGCCGTTCGACAGGCTCTCCAGCGCCTCGGTCGCCATGGCCGGGGTGACGCCGAACAGCGCCGCCCGCTCATAGTCCACGACGACCTGCACCTGCGGGATCCGGACCTGCTTCTCGATCTGGAGGTCGACCAGTCCGGGGACGCCCGCGAGCTTCTGCTGGAGCTGCCCGGCGAGGCTGCGCAAGGTGTCCAGGTCTTCGCCATAGAGCTTCAGCGCGATCTGGGCGCGCACGCCCGAGAGCATGTGGTCGAGCCGATGGGAGATCGGCTGGCCGATGTTCACCGACACCGGCAGCGCCGCCAGCCGGGCGCGCACGTCGGCCAGGACCTCCGCCCGGCTGCGCACCGAAGGCTCCAAGTCCACGTCGATCTCGCTCGAGTGGACGCCCTCGGCGTGCTCATCGAGTTCGGCGCGGCCGGTGCGGCGCCCGACCGACTTCACCTCCGGCACCTTCATGATCAGCTTCTCGGCGGCTTGGCCGACCCGGTTGGCCTCGGCCAGCGAGATGCCCGGGTTGAGCACCATGGAGATGGTCAGGGTGCCCTCGTTGAACGGCGGCAGGAAGGCGCGCGGCAGGCTGGGCACCGTCGCCGCGGCGATTACCACGGCAGCGCCCACGGCGGCGAACAGCGCGCGCGGGTTGGCGAAGGCCCAGCCGAGCAGCCGGGCGTTGCCCGCCTTCAGCCGCCGCACCAGCCAGCTGTCGTGCTCCTCCAGCCGCTTCAGCCTGGGCAGCAGGTAGTAGGACAGCACCGGCGTCACGGTGATCGCCGTGATGAGGCTGGCCAGGATCGAGACGATGTAGGCCACGCCCAGGGGCGCGAACAGCCGCCCCTCGATGCCGGACAGCGCGAACAGTGGCACGAAAACCAGGATGATGATGACGGTGGCGTAGACGATGCCCGAGCGCACCTCCTGCGATGCCGACGCCACCACCTCCAGGATGGGCCGCGGGTTGCCCGCCCGGCGATTTTCGCCCAAGCGCCGGTAGATGTTCTCCACGTCCACCACGGCGTCATCGACGAGCTCGCCGATGGCGATGGCGAGGCCGCCCAGCGTCATGGTGTTGATGGACATTCCGAAGGCCTTGAACACCAGCACGGTGATCAGGATCGAGATCGGGATGGCGGTGAGCGAGATGAACGTGGTGCGCACGTTCAGCAGGAACAGGAAGAGGATGACCGCCACGACGGCGACCGCCTCCATCAACACCTTCTCGACGTTGCCGATCGAGGTCTGGATGAAGTTGGCCTGCTTGAACAGGATCTCGTCGGCGTTGACGCCCTTGGGAAGGAACTGCGTCAGGTCGCCCAGCGCCTTCTCGACCTCCGCGGTGAGCTCGGTGGTGTCGGCGCCGGGTTGCTTCTGCACGGACAGGATGACGGCGGGCTTGCCGTTCACGCCCGCATCGCCGCGCTTCACTCGCGCCGCGAAATCCACCGCCGCGACTTGGTGGAGCAGAATGGGCTGCCCGACCTTATAGGCGACGACGAGGTTGCGCAGGTCGTCCAGCCGGGTCGTCCGGCCGATGTTGCGGATCAGGTACTCCTCGGAGTGCTGGTCGATGAAGCCGCCGCCGGTGTTCGCCGAGAACTGCCGCAGCGCCGCCACCAGCACGTCCGTGCCAATCTCCAGGTCGTGCAGGCGTGCCGGGTCCGGGGCGATGCGGTACTGCTTGATCTCGCCGCCGATGGGAATGACCTGGCTGACGCCGGGGATGGCGAGCAGACGCGGCCGCACCACCCAGTCCGCGAGTTCGCGCACCTGCATCGGGCTCACGCCGTCGCCGGACATGGCGATGAGCATGATCTCGCCCATGATGGACGAGATGGGTCCCATCTGCGGGCGGACGTTCGGCGGCAGCTGCCCCTGGACAATGGCCAAGCGTTCCGCGACCTGCTGGCGGTTGCGGTAGATGTCGGTGCCCCAGTCGAACTCGACGAAGACGATGGACAGGCCAACGCCGGACACCGACCGCACGCGGGTGATGCCCGGCATGCCGTTCATCGAGGTCTCGAGCGGGAAGGTGACCAGCTGCTCGACCTCCTCCGGCGCCAAGCCCTCGGCCTCGGTCATCAGCGTGACCGTGGGCTTGTTCAGGTCGGGGAAGACGTCGATCGGCAGGTCCTTGAGGACGAACGAGCCGTAGACGACGAGGATCGCCGCGGCGGCCAGGACGAACAGCCGGTTGCGCAGGCTGGTGTTGACGAGGACGTTGAACATGGCGGGCGGCTCCTCACCGGACCTGGTTGAGGAGACCGGCGCCGTCGGTCACGATACGCGCCTCCGGCCCGATGCCCGCCGACACCAGGACCGTGTTGCCGTCCACCGGCTGCATGCGCACCGGCCGGGCCACGAACCGCTGTGGGGACTCGTGCTCCCACACCAGCGGTTGGCCGTTCGGCCCGCGGACCACACTCTGGCGCGGCAGAACGATGCCGGACATCGTGCCCTGGATCTGCGCGACGATGCGCACCGGCTGGCCGACGCTCAGCCCCTGGGGCGGGGTGTTGATCTGGAAGAGCAGCGGGATGGCCTGCTGGCGCAGCGCCAGGCTGTGGCCGAGGTGCTCCAGGGTCAGGGTGACGCCATCGGCGGTGGTGGCCGTCGCGCCGTGGACGGTGTTGGCCACGCGGGGGTCGAAGGCGACGGCCTCGACCATCAGCCGCGCGGGATCGACGATCTCGAACAGCACTTGGTCACGGCCCTCGACGACCTGTCCGACCTTGACGTTGTTCGCGGTCACGATGCCCGAGATGGGCGCGCGCAGGGCCTCCTTGGTGGTCAGGGTCGGTGACAGGGCCGCCCGGCGCCTGCGCAAGCCGTTCAGATTGGCCTCGGCCTCCTCGATGTCGCGTTGGGGGACGCTCCCCTCCAGCTTCCTCAGGCGTTGGACGCGGGATTCGGCGATGACGAGCTCCTGCTCGACCGTGGCGATCTGCTGCTGGATGCCGCTCCGGTCGATGATGGTCACCGCGGGAGCGATGTAGGCGAGGACCTGCCCCGCCTCGACCCGCTGGCCGACGAAGGGCAGCCCCTTGTCGCCCGGCTCGATGCGGCCGGTCTGCGTCGCCTGGACGTGGCCGCCGCCGTTCGGGTCGGCGACGATCTGGCCGATCAGCTGCACGGTCTGCGCGGCCTCCTGCGGCTTGGCGACCGTCGTGCGCACCGCCAGCAGGCGCTGTGACGGCTTCGGCACGTACAGGCTGCCGTCCGGCAGGCGGCGCGGGCTCTCTGACGCGCCCGTGGGCGCCATCGGCGCGGCCGCTGCGGGAGCCTTGCCCTTGTTGTCCTGGCTGTGGTCCTCGTCGCCGTGCGCGAAGGCGGCACCGCTGGCCAGCAACAGGCCGAGCCCAATCAGGGCCGCCCCGGCGGCCGTGCGCGTGCGCCCGCGCTGGGTCAAGGCGACCGTGGTCAGCACGCCGAGCAGGAAGACCATGGCGGCGCCGAGCAGCAGGCCGGAGTCCTGGCGAACCCGCCCGAGCACGTCGGCGACGCCGTTGCCGGTTCCGATGACCGGGCCGGCGGCCAAGGTTACCGGGATTTCCAGGCTTCCGATCAGCAGGTCGGACGCATCGGCCGCGGTGATCGAGACGGTCAAGTCGTGTGCACCGGGCTTCGACAGCCATCCGGCTTCGAGCCGGTACACCCCGTCGTCACCGGGCACCGGCGCGGCGGTGACGGCCTCACCGTCGGCAGCGACCTCCACGGTGGCGCCGTTTACCGGCTCGTTGGTGGCGAAGCGGTCCAGGTGGACGAGCAGGTGCCTGCCCTGGACGACCGCCACGAGCTCGAAATCCGACGAGGACGTCTCCAGGGTGGGGGCGGCTGTCGTGACGACCGGCTTCGGCTCCTCGCCGCCGTGCGCGTGCCCTTCGTGAGCCAGGGCGGGAAAGGCGACCGGCGCGGCGACGCCCGCGGCGATCGCGACCGCGGCGACAAGGCGTCGGATGGTCATGGCAGAACTCCAAGGGACTGGTTCAGGCGGGCGCGGGCGGCGCCGACCTGGACTTCGGCGGTGGCGCGGGCGAGGTCGGCCTCGAAAGCCGTCTCCTGGGCGCGCACGAACTCGACGAGGCTGATCTCGCCGCCTCTCCGCGCGCGCTCGACGTTCGAGAGGCGAGCCCGGAGGGCGGCGGCGCGGTCGCGGGCGATCGACTGGCGTTCGGTCGCCGTCTGGTAGGCCAGACGGGCCCGGCGGATCTCCGCTTCGATGGTGCGCGCCGCGTTGGCCTGCTCGGCCTCGGACCGGACGACTTCGGTCATGGCCTCGGCCCGCTTGGGCGCGTTCACCGCCTCGACCGAGAACGGGATGCGGACCGACATGCCCATGACGGTGTCGTACCGTTCGCCGCGAACATCACGCTCGCGCCGCGCCATCAACCCGACCTCGGGGTTGTCGCGCGTGGTCAAGTCCACCAGCTGCCGCTGGGCCTGCGCGGCCCGCACGCCCAGCTGCGCCGCCAGGAGGGACGGGTGCCGGTCGAGCGGCGGGTTGCCGATGTCCGGCTCAGGAGCGGCCTTTGGGGGCCCCATGCCGGTCAGGGTCCGGAACGCTTGGCGCGCGTCCTCCAGCGCCAGTTCCTCGTCGCGCACGTCCGCGGCCACGGCCAGCGCCTCGGCGCGGGCCAGCTGAAGGTCGGCCTCGGAGGTCTCACCGGCCGCCGACGTCCTCCGGGTATCGGACTCCAGCTGACGCGCGACCTTCAGGCGCTGACGGGCGAGCTCGGCGCGCCGTTCGGCGAGCGCCACCTGCCACATGGCCGTCCGGACTTCCCCGGCGACCGCCAGCTGGCGGGCGGCGATCTCGGCGTCGGTGCGCGCCAGCAGCGCGTCGGCGGCGCGGATGGTGGCCGTTCCCTGGCCGGGCAGCCAGAGCGGAACGCCGAGCTCGGCCTCGTACTCGCGCCGCCCGACGTTCCGGCTCAGGTAGTCCGTGGTGTGCCGCAGCGTGACCGCCGGAGCGGCCGGAACCAGCGACGTCCCGGCACCCCGCTGGGCGGTGGCCACGGCCCGCCGCGCCTCCAGGCTCTTGACCTCCGGGTTCAGCCGCCAAGCGCCCTCGACCGCGTCGCGCAGCGTCTGCGCACCGGCCGGGAGCGCCAGCAGGCACACGGCAATGGTCGTTGCCGCCGCCTGCTTCATGAGCTTCAAACCGACATCACGCACCGAACGCCCCTCCCACTCTGGGGTGGTTCGGCCCTTGGGATGAGAGATGCGGCATCCAACCCGGCGTGACCGCGGCGTAGCGCCCATACATCAGCACCAGCAGCGGGAACACCGCGAGCGTCAGGACGGTCGGCCATTGGAGCAGGACGAGAAGCGGAAGCGCGTCGAGCACGTGGTCGACGTGGAAGAGCGGCAGGTACACGGCCGCCAGGGCGACCGCGCCGAGGCAGGCCAGTCCGGTCCAGGTCCGGTACCAGGGCGTGCACGCTTGCGGCTCGGGGGTTTGATGGGTGTGTTCGTGGTGCGTCATGGCCGCCTCCTCACATCATGCCCATGGGGCCGGTGAGCAGCTTGTCCGCGAGCTTCTTCTGCTCGTCGGTCAGTACGGCGTAGAGCGGCTTTGCGGCCGCCTCGAGCGCCTTCACGGCGTCAAGGCGCATGCCCAGCATCTTCTGCTGCACAGCCAAGCGATCCGGCCAAGAGGACGGCATGCCGCCCTTGGTCATCTGCTCGTGCACCGCCTGATGGGCCTTGGCGTTCGCCCGCAGGGTGTCAGCGAAGGCGTTCCACGGCGCCGTCTGGGCGTCGGTGATCTTGAGTTCCGCCTTGAGGAAGGCGATGCGACCTTCGACGTGCTCGAAGGGCAAGCCCATCGCGCCCTGCTGCCCCATCATCATCTGGCGCATCATGGACATCATGCCGGACTGCCCGTCCTGCTGGCCCATCATGCTGCCCATCATCGAGCGCATCTGGTCCATGTTCATCATCATCATGCCAGGCTGGCCGCCCTGCGCCTGGGTGCCGGGCTGGACGACCATGCCGCTGCCCATGCCCTGTCCCATCATCGGCGCGTTGCCAGGCGTGCCGGGCTTCGCGCCCGGGGCCGGCTGCGTGGGAGCTGGGATCGGGGCCGGAACGGGCTGGGCCTGCGCCGTCGGCGCCGCGCCGTCGGGATGATGCGCGTTGTGGTCCTGGTCGGTGGTGGTCTGGGCCTGGGCGACCGACATCATGGCGGCGAGCGCGAAGGCCGGGAGCATCGTGCGGGTGAGAGACGACATGGCGTCCTCCATCGGATCATCTGGTTCGAGCCTTCCCCGGACGGACTCCACGCGGGAGCGCCGGGGACGCGAAAGCCAAGCGCACGAGGTCCGAAACCGGCGTCCTTCGCCGAGCCAAGGCTCAGGTCGGGCGCGGACGGACTCGTGGCGTCAGATGATCAGAGCGGGGGACGCAGGGCCGGGTCGATGCCGATGCCGTCCGGCGTGGCCAGGGCAGGCAGATGGAGGGAGGCGTTCAGGCGCGGGATGAACGTCTCGACCACCACCGCGGGAAGGCCGCTGTGCATGGTGGCGCACTGGGCGACGCTACAGCAGACTCCGTCGTCGAGCAGTCCAAGGTCCTTGCAGGGACCCTGCTCGTGCTCATGGTCAGCGACCGCGGTGACGGCATCGCCATGAGCATTGACCAGAACGTGCTCGTGTGGTGCCTGGGGATGATGCGGGAGAAGACTGGCGTGGCTCGGTGCGGCATAGACGAGCAGCGTGGCCAGCGTCAGCAGGCTCACCACCACCCTCCTCACCGTCGACCGCGTCCCGCGCCACATGGCGATTGCCTCATCCTCGATGGAGGTCGTGCGGCACCGGAGTGCTCACTGCCCTCTCTTAGAAACCTAGGACCATTCCCCGGTCTCTGCAACCGTCCTTGCCCGGGTTCCGGGGAGTGGTGCGGCATCCCGCCACTCACTCCTTCGACGTCGCCGCAAGGGTTGCTGGATCACCATCCACCTTCCAGTCGCTGGAAGGTCAAGGGCCAAAATCAGCAGAGCCGACACCGGTGATGGACACCGATCCGCCGCACGCTCTCTACGTGGCACAATCGCCTCGGCTCTCAACCCCCGCAGCGACGCCGGACTGAAAAAGTTCTTTGATCTCATTTCCTTGCTACAGGCCTGAGCGACGCAACTTGGGCAGCCAGAGCCATTCCGGCGCTTCCCTGTGACCGCTGCCGGAGAGTCCGCACGGAATCGACGCCTTGGTCGCCGAGAACCGGGAGAATCACTGACTCTGAAGGGTCATCGGTTGACGCCGATCAATGTCCTGACCTAGGCTGTGGGTTATGGTCGAGATGACCTGGGAAGTCCTGGGTCGTTCATGACGACGGCAGACATGAAGCGGTTGGGCCACATCTTCGCCGTTCTGGCGTTCGCCTTCGCGCTCCTGACGGGCGCGGCGGGCGGAGCCATGGCGCATGTGGACGCTCATGGCGGCGCGATGGACCACCATGGGTCCCGCCATGCACCGGTGCCATCGGCACCGTCCCAACACGACCATCACAAGGCTGCCCTCGCCGTCGCCGCGACGTGCTGCCCGGCGGCCGAGGCTCCGGCGAAGCACGTCATCACCCTCTCGGTGACGACGGTCGAGACGTCCTGGCATCCGCGGCCGGACTACGCCCCGGACGCCCGGGACATCACCCCGGACACGCCCCCTCCGAAGTCCAGCCTCTGATCGGCCGAGCCTTCTGACGTTCGCGTCGGGAGTCCGGCCATGCGCCGCGTTCGCGCGGTGCCGCACGTGATTCCGACCACGCGATCAGAGGACTCTCACAATGTCTGAGAGGCATTTCACAACCCGTCGCGGCTTCATCGCCGGACTGGGCTTCGGCGCCGTCTCCCTGTACGGCGCCTGGGCGGCCTACGGGGCCGCACCGCTCCCCTTCGGCGGCAAGACGGCCGCTGCCCCCGAACCCGACGCTCATGGCGGCAGCCACGGCGGACATGGCGCCGCGGAGGCGCCCGCCGAGACCGGTGGCCATGGAGGCCACGGCGCGTCCGCGGGGATGGCGCCCGAGGAGTTCCGCTTCGAGCACGACTATTTCGTCCAGCGCTACACCCAGCCGGACGGCGGCGTGAACCCGCACGTGAGCGAGGACGCGCACAGCCACGCCGCCGAGGGGAATGACCACAGCCACGCCGCCGGTGGTGAGCCGGTCGACGTCTACCTGATGGCCCAGAAGTTCGCCTACAGCCCCGACGTCCTGAGGCTGAAGGCAGGTGTGCCGTACCGGTTCCGCATGATGGCGGACGACATCACGCACGGCGCCTCGATCCAGCTGGGCTCCGCCAGCCGCATCATCCGCCTGCGCCCGAACACGGTCACCGAGCAGGTCATCACCTTCACCAAGCCGGGCGAGTACCTGGTGTACTGCACCGTCTACTGCGGCCAGGCGCACGACGCCATGCAGGGCCGCATCGTCGTCGCGTGACCCGGGGAGGACCCATCATGGATGCCATTTCGACGAACTTCGCCCCGGGTGCTTCGACCTCGCGCCTGACGGGGCGCATCAAGACCCTGCCAACGCCTGACAAGGCCCTCCTCAAGCTGCTGTTCGGCGCCGCTCTGCTGGCGCTGGCGCTGGGTTTGGCCGGTGGCTTCGTGACCGCGCTGGCCCGCGCCGGTGCGCTCACCTTCTTCCCGGACGACGCTTACCGCATCCTGACCCTGCACGGCGTGTCGGTGTTCTTCTACTGGCTGTACCTGATCCAGGCGGCGCTCCTGCTGGTGCTGGCGGCGGTCGAGAACGGCCGCGGGCTGGCGCTACGTCCGTTCGCCTGGCTCGGCGCCGCCCTGATGCTGGCGGGCTTCGGTGTGAGCGAGTGGATCTCGTACACCGGCACGCCGCTGCTGTACGACGGCAGCCCTGAGCTCGCGGCAGACGACCCGCGCTCGGTCGGGTTCTTCGCGCTCGGCTACCTGCTGCTCTCCGGTGGCCTCGTGGCCTCGGCCGTGAGCGGCATCGCCACGGTGCTCCAGCCCCGGCTGCGCGGCGAGGCGAACGAGTTCACCGCCGTCGGCTTCGCCCTGTTCGCCTGGGCGGGCTTCCTGGTGGTCAGCGCCATCGCGGCCACCAACGCTTTCCTGCCGGGCGTGCTGTGGGCGCTCGGCGCGGGGCCATTCCCGGCCGACCACGGGACGGAATGGCACATCCTGTTCCACAACCTGCACTACCTGCCGCTGATGGCGACGGTGCTGGTGTGGTACGTGCTGACCGAACACCTGACCGGCGTGAAGTCCATCCACGGCGCGCGCCTGTCGAAGGTCGTCTTCGCCACCTACCTGGTCTTCGTGCCGCCCACCTCGCTCTACCACATGTTCCTGGAGCCGAACCTGTCGGAAGGCGTGCGGGTGGTCGGCTCGCTGTTGTCGCTGTTCGTCTCGGTGCCGACGCTCGCGGCCTTCGCGATCATTGCGTCGTCGCTGGAAGCCAGCGCGCGGGCGCGTGGCGCGGCCGGCTTCTTCGGCTGGATGCGCGGGTTGCCGTGGGACAACCCGGCCATGGCGAACACCGTTTGGGCGGCGGTGAACATGATGATCGGCATCACCTTCGCCTTCGTCCTGATCCAGGGCGAGCTGGCGCCGATGTTGAGCGATACGTTCTTCGTCCCCGGCTACTTCCACTTCTTCGCGGTCGGCGTCCTCACCCAGACCTTCCTGGCGGCCATGATGGTGATGCTTCCGGCACTCGGCGGCGGCGCGCTGTGGCGTCCGGCTGTGCTGAGGCGCATGCCGGCCATCGTCACCATCGGTCTGGTCATCTTCGGCGCCGCGGGCATTGCGGCGGGCTTCATGGGCGTGCCGCGCCGTGTGTTCGACGTCAGCTACGGCGGCATGGCCCCGGCAGCATGGCCGGTGCTGATGGCGCTGGTCGGCGTCGGTGCCACCGTCTTCGCCGCCGCCATCTCGGTCACCGTCTATGGCGTCGTCCGCACCCTGCTGTCGCGCCGCTCGCCGGTCGCGGCCGAGGCGCCGGTGGTTGACTGGCAGACCGGGGCACGCGGTGTCGGTGCGGCGCCCGCGTGGACCGGGCCGGTGTCGGTCGCGGCTCTGGTCGCCGCCATGTACGTCTTCACCATCGTCGCGTTCCAGCTGATCCAGTCCCTGCCGATCATCGCCATCGGCGGCGGCCATGGCCACTGAGCGCAGGAGATCCGTTATGAAGAACGATGAACTCTGGCTGACCCTGGCGATCGTCGCCGTGTGGGCGGTTCTGGCCGCCGTCTACGCCTTCGTCCCCAGCCTCGGCATGCCCGGCTACGTCCGGGTCTGGGGCGGCGGCGCCATCGTGTTCCTGGTGCTCGCCGGAATGCTGACCGCCGTCGGCCGGAAGGCTCGTAAGGGCTGATCGGCGCCGGAAACGGACTTCGGCCCCATCACCGTCAGCCGGTGGTGGGGCCGAAGTCACGGCTCGAAAGGGATGGAGCGGGCTGCTGGACTCGAACCAACCTGGCCAGCCGGGAAGCCGGTGCCCAACCTCTGGACCAAACCCGCGTCACACTCAGGATCTTGCATCGCCTGGGCAGCCGCTCTCAACGATGCAGACGAGGCGCCTCGTTCGTCCGAGGGCTGGCCTTCGGCCCTACCGCCCCTGCCGAGAAGACGTGGCGCACGCATAACGCCTACGCTCAGCACGTCACCATACCTTCCGCGCCAAGCGTCGACCGCCTCCGGGCGGCCGACGTCTTTCCGGGCGTCAGACCAAGGTGCGCGAGATGGCGTGGACGGCCTTCATACCGGTCCCGAAACGGACAGGAGAACGCGGGCCGGGCGAGCTGGGCGCGGACCTCTTCCTCACGGCCATTCGGCGCGACCAGGAACATCGACCTCGAAGGCGGCCGCGACGTGCGCCTTCCCACGGTCGAGCCACAGCACGTTGATGAGACGATCTATTCTCCAGAAATCATGCTGTTGCGCTTCAAACGTGAGACCATCTCCCCGCCTTCGCGGGGATGACGGCAAAGGGCTCTCACCCCATCTCCTCCAGCGCCAGCGGGCGCTGGACCACCAAACGAAAGCGCCCGCGCCCGGTCTTCTCCAGACGCAGGACCTCGCAGCGCTCGGCCAGCCGGCGTTGCAGCAGGATCAGCCGCGCCTCCAGGTTCTCCGACGCCTCGGGCAGGCGGATGCACGGGGCCAGCCGCAGTTCGCGGTTGGAGAACTCGGTGCGGGCGTGCTGGGCGTGCTGGCGCACCAGCCACCAGAGGATCGCCCCGGCCACCCCCTTGATGAGGTACTGGTGGTCGACGAACACGCTGTCGTCGGCGGCGTGGTGGTGCAGCCGCGCCGGCGCGCCGCTGGGTTCGGCCGCCGCAGCGCCCTCCGGCGCCGGCTCGACCGCCGGGGACTGCCGCACGGTGTGGATCATGGCGCCGAGCGCCGCCGTGACCGTCGCCAGCGCGTCCTCGTCGTCGTAGCAGAAGCGCATCGCCTCCGGGCTCTCGGCGAACAGCACCCCGATCAGGTCCCCACCCGCGAGGATCGGCACCGCGAGCTGGCTGTGCGGGGCGGCGAGGCCGGGGAACGGGATCTCCCGCGCGTCGCCGGCCCTGCCCGCCTCCAGGCTGCTGTCGCGCGCGGCGCGGCCGTAGGCGTAGTCGGAGGTGGCGTGGGTGATGCGGATCGCCGTGCGCTCGCGCGCCGCCACGCCGATCACCCCGTCGCCCAGCGCGATCTCCGACCCGATGCCCGATGCGCGGTAGCCCAGGCTGGCGACGGTGTAGAGCCGCCCGCCGGCCGCGTCGGCCATCAGCACCATGGCGTGGTCGATCCCGAAGAGGGCGCGCAGGTCGGTGACCGTGCGGTCCAGCAACTCCTCCAGGTCGGTGCAGGCGGACAGCCGCTCGCAGCAGCGCCGCGTCGCCGCCAGCAGGCTGCGCGTGCGCACCGGCGCCGGCAGCGTGGCGCCCGGCACCGCCTCGATCCCCAGCACCTCGAACACGTCGGCGCCCAGCAGGCGGAAGACGCCGGCCATGCCGGTGTGCGAGGCGATGCCGGCGAGCTTCGCCTTCATGCTCTCGAACAGCGGCCCGGCGGTCTCGGTGCGCAGGTAGCGCACGCGCATGCGGTACTGCGCGACCGTCTCCGGGTCGATCAGCTGCAGCGTGGCGTGGGGGTTCGCCAGGATGTTCCGCCGCGTCTTGTTGAAGAACTGGTAGGACAGCGCGACGTGCGTCGGGTCCATGTAGTGGACCTGCGACAGCAGCGAGACGTTGGGCACCCCCTCGCGGTCGGTGGTGGCGATGGCGGCGGGGATGACGCCTTCCAGACAGGGGCGGATCGCGTCCAGGCTGATGGCGGGGCTGCTGTCGGGGCTCATGGCTGCACCGGGTCTCCCGCCCGCGGGCCGGGCGTCTGGTCGAAGGCGGCCTCCGGCGTGAAGGTCACCGCCGCGAGGTCGCGCGGGTCGTGCGCCATCAGCGTCCGCGAGAACGCCGCGCTGAAGCCGATCAGCCCGACGTCGCGGGTGAAGCCGGCGACGTGGTGCGCCACCGCAGGACCGGCCCCCTCCCCGGCCAGGACCACCGCCGCATCCCGGCCCTTCAACTGGACCGAATGGTGGGTGCTGGGCTTGGTGACCACCAGGGCGGCCAACCCGCTCTCCATCACCGCCGCCAGCAGAGCGGCGTTCGGCGTCCTTGCGAGGTAGACGGTCAGGCGCCCGCCATCGGACGACACCTCGCAGGCGAGCGCCCGGCCGAGCGTCGGCCACCCGGCCGCGTCCCGACACGCGAGCGTGAGGCTGACGTCGCCTTGCAAGAAGGCGATCAGCGCCGGGCTGAGGCTCCGCGTCTGGTCCACCATGCGCACCCTGATCGTATGCAGACCTCAGAATACCCCCATCCGGCGCGCTTTGCTCGTGGGCTGTTGGACAGGGCGGCTTGCCGTGACGGACGAAGCGGTGTCCACTCGGGGGAGCAGGAAAGAGGAGGGGCGGCGATGCGCGTCATGGAGATCCGCGGCGACTGGTCGGTGGACCACATCGTCGAAGCGCAGCGTCCGGAGCCCGTGCCGGGGCCGACTCAGATCCTGCTGCGCATGAAGGCGGCGACGCTGAACTACCGCGACCATGTGCTGGTCCGGCGCGGCTATGGCAACCGCAGCGGCGCGCTGCCGCTGGTGCCGGTGTCCGACGGCGTGGGCGAGGTGGTGGCGGTCGGAGCGGCGGTGACGCGTTTCAAGCCCGGCGACCGCGCCTGCCCGACCTTCTTCCAGGACTGGGTCAGCGGCCCGTTCCGCGACGGCTGGTGGCGCTCGCAGCTCGGCGGGCCGCGCGACGGCGTGATGCAGGAGTTCATGGCGGTCGAGGAACACGCGGCCGTCCGTGTGCCCGATTTCCTCTCCAACCTGGAGGCCGCCGCCCTGCCCTGCGCCGCGGTGACGGCGTGGAGCGCGGTGGTGGCGCAGAACCCGGTGAAGGCCGGCGACGTCGTCGTGGTGCAGGGCACCGGCGGGGTGTCACTGTTCGCGCTGCAGTTCGCCAAGATGCAGGGGGCGCGGGTGATCGCGCTCTCCTCCAGCGACGCCAAGCTGGAGCGGGCCCGGGCGCTCGGCGCCGACCACCTCGTCAACTACCGCGCCGAGCCGGAGTGGGGCCGCACCGTCCGTGCGCTGACCGACGGCGCGGGGGCCGACCACGTGGTGGAGGTGGGCGGCGCCGGCACGCTGGCGCAATCGGTCCGCGCCGTGCGCGGCGCCGGCACCATCAGCCTGATCGGCGTGCTGGGCGGCGCCGCGGCCGAGGTCGGCCTGGGCCACGTGGTGACGCAGAACATCCGCCTGCAGGGCGTCACGGTTGGCAGCCGCGACGCCTTCGAGGACATGCTGCGCGCCATCACCCTGCACCGGATGCGGCCGGTCATCGACGAGACGGTCTACGCGTTCGAGGAGGTCGCCGAGGCGATCCGCCGCCTGCCCGAGGGCGGGCACATCGGCAAGGTGGGCGTGGCGTTTTCGTAGCCGCTTACGGCCCACCGGCCAGCAGCGGCGTCGCGTCGTCCTTCAGGCCGACACCGGTGAGCTTCAGCCGGCGTGCCTCCGTCATCAGCCAAGCCAGCTTGTGGGCGGCCGTCGCGTAGTCCAGCCCGTCGGGCGGACGGATGTTGGACAAGCAGTTGCGCTCGGCGTCCACGAGACCGGGGCGCGGCGCCCAGCTCAGGTAGGCGCCCAAACTGTCGGCGGAGGTCAGGCCCGGCCGCTCGCCGATCAGCACCGCCACCATCGCAGCGCCCAGGTGCTGGCCGATGGGGTCGCCGATGGCGACTCGCCCCTGCGAGACGATCACCACCGGCGCCACGCTCCAGCCCGGCAGCCGCTCCAGCACGGCGTTCACCGTGCTGGCGGCGTGGGCATGCACCGCGGTGGCCGACAGACCGTCGGCGATCACGAAGGCCACGTCGTAGGCCCCGGGGCTCAGCTTTTCCTCGTCCTCCTCCGCGAGCAGGCGGCCGAGGTCGGGGCGTTGCAGGTAGATGGCGCGGTCGGCGGCGCGGCTGCGCACCCGGATGACCGGGCGGCCCTCCAGGCCGGCCTCCACCAGCGCCGGGTCGAACGGCGTGTGCACGGCGTCGCGCGCCCGCGCGTGCGCCGCCTGGAACTCCAGCAGCGCCGTGGTCGGCAGCCCGTCGCCGCAACGCCCCAGCCCGATGCGCGCCCGCGTCGCCTGCCGCAACCGCGTCCAGGGATCGCTCATGCCGCCTCCCCACCCAGGAAACGCAGCAGCGCCGGGCTGGACGGCGGCAGTTCCTTGACGCGGCCGTCGTCGCCCAGCATGCCCATGCCCTCCAGCCACGCCTCGAACTCCGGCGCCGGGCGCAGGTTCAGAGCCGAGCGCAGGTACAGCGCGTCGTGGTAGGAGGTGCTCTGGTAGTTCAGCATCACGTCATCGGCGCCCGGCACGCCCATGATGAAGTTCACCCCCGCCACGCCCAGCAGGGTGAGCAGACTGTCCATGTCGTCCTGGTCGGCCTCGGCGTGGTTGGTGTAGCAGACGTCCATGCCCATCGGCAGGCCGAGCAGCTTGCCGCAGAAATGGTCCTCCAGCCCGGCACGGGCGATCTGCTTGCCGTCGTACAGGTACTCCGGCCCGATGAAGCCGACCACGCTGTTGACCAGCAGCGGCTTGAACGCGCGGGCCACCGCGTAGGCGCGCGCCTCCAGCGTCTGCTGGTCCACCCCGTGGTGCGCGTCGGCCGACAGCGCCGAGCCCTGGCCGGTCTCGAAGTACATGACGTTGTCGCCGACCGTGCCGCGCTTCAGCGACAGCGCCGCCTCGCGGCCCTCCTTCAGGACGGCGAGGTCGATGCCGAAGGCGCGGTTGGCCGCCTCGGTGCCGGCGATGGACTGGAAGACGAGGTCCACCGGCGCGCCGCGCTCGATGATGGCGATGGTGTTGGTGACGTGGGTGAGCACGCAGCTCTGCGTCGGGATGGCGTAGCGCTGGCGGACGCCGTCCACCAGATGCAGGAGATCCGTGCAGCCCTGCAGGCTGTCCGCCGCCGGGTTGATGCCGATCACCGCGTCGCCGCACCCCATCAGCAGCCCGTCGAGGATCGCCGCGGCCACCCCCTGCGGGTCGTCGGTGGGGTGGTTCGGCTGGATGCGCACCGACAGCCGCCCCGGCAGCCCCAGCGTGTCGCGGAACGCCGTCACCACGCGGATCCTGCGCGCCACCGCGATCAGGTCCTGGTTGCGCATCAGCTTCGACACCGCCGCCGCCATCTCCGGGGTCAGCCCCGGCGCCAGGGCGGCCAGCGCGGCGCCGTCGGCGGCGTCGGACAGCAGCCAGTCGCGGAACTGCCCCACCGTCATCGCCTTCACCGGCGCGAAGGCCGCGGCGTCGTGCGTGTCGAGGATCAACCGCGTCACCGCGTCGTCCTCGTAGGGGACCGCCGGCTCCTCCAGGAAGACCGTGAGCGGCAGGTCGGCGAGCACGAGGCGGGCCGCCACCCGCCGCTCGTCGCTGTCCGCCGCCAGCCCGGCCAGCGCGTCGCCCGAACGGTGCGGGCCGGCGCAGGCGAGCACCGCCTTCAGATCGGCGAAGGCGTGGCGGGTGTGGCCGAGCGTGGCGGCGTAGGGCATGGGCCGACTCCTACCGGCGACGCCAGCGCTGGAAGCGCGCCAGCCCGAAGCGCCGCACCAGCAGGTCGATCCCGCGCACCGCGGCCGAGGTGTAGACGATCACCATCGCCATGGCGGCGGCGGACGCGATGTTCCCGGCATCGTCGATGCTGATCACCGCCACCGACGCCGTCTTGGTGTCGGGCGTGTAGAGGAAGATCAGCGAGGACGCGGTGGTCAGCGCGGTGGCGAACAGGTAGACGAAGATGTCGAGGATGGTCGGCAGGCACACCGGCACCGTCACCAGGACGAAGGTGCGCCAGAACGGCACCTTGAGCGAGGCGGACACCGCCTCGTACTCGCCGTCCACCTGCTTCAGGATGGTGGACGCCGACAGGTGCGCGACCGTGTAGTAGTGCGCCAGCGTGTTGATCACCAGGATCGCCATCGTCCCCATCAGGAAGCCCAGCGGGTTGGCCGGGTGGTTGAAGAAGAAGATGTAGGCAATGCCCAGCACCAGCCCCGGCACCGCCAGCGGCAGCAGGGCCAGCACGCCGATGGCGTGGCGCAGCAGCGGCAGGCTGCGCCCCTTCTCCACCAGATAGGCCCCGCCGAACACCACCGCCGTGCCGATCACCGCGACGCTGGACGCCATCACCAGACTGTTGGTGTAGCTCGTCCAGCCCGAGGAATCGACCAGCGAGAAGTCGTAGTTCGACAGGGACAGCGTCAGGTCGTACGGCCACAATTTGATGAAGGACGCGAAGGCCGAGGTGCCCAGCATCGTGGCGATGGCCAGCGCGATGACCGAGCAGAGCGCGAAGAACACGAGGTCGCGCCCCTTCTGCGGCTGCGGCGCCAGCAGCACCGAGCGGGCGGAGAGCTGCGCCTTCTGCCGCTTCTGCACATGCCGGGTGACGAGGAAGGACAGCAGCGCCGGCATCAACAGCACGAGGCCGACCACCGCCCCCATGGGGAAGTTCTTCTGGCCGATGACCTGCTTGTAGACGTCGGTCGCCAGCACGTTGAAGCGCCCGCCGACCACCTTGGCCACGCCGAAGTCAGTCAGCGCCAGCGTGAAGGCGACCACCGCCGCGCTGACCAGGCCGTAGCGCACGCCGGGCAGCGTCACCGTCCAGAAGGTGCGCCAGCGGCTGGTGCCCAGCGCGTCGGCGGCCTCGTACAGGCGCGCGTCGGCCATGGACAGCGCGGTGACCAGGATCAGCAGCACGTGCGGGAAGGTGTAGTAGACCTCGCCCATGATGATGCCGATCGGGCCGTAGATGGAGTTGCCGAACAGCAGCCCCTTGGCGAAGCCCTTGTTGCCGAACAGGTAGACCAGCGAGATCGCCGGCAGCATCGACGGCGACAGGATCGGCGTGATCGCCATCGCCTTCAGCACGCCGCGCAGCGGCATGCAGGTGCGCGTCAGCCCATAGGCGAAGACGAAGCCCAGCGTCACGGTGATGACCGTGCTGGCCGAGGCCACGAACAGGCTGTTCCAGATCGACTGGGTCAGCGACGGCGTCGAGAAGTAGGCGGCGAAGTTGGCCAGCCCGACGAACTCCCCCGCGCGGTTCTCGAACGCCTTGACGAACAGCGCCAGCAACGGCAGCGCCACCGCGACGACGAGGAACGCCCCCACCGCCAGGATGCCGCCGGCCATGATCCAGTCCTCGCGGCCCATGCTCAGGCGCAGGCGGCGCGGCGTGCGGGCGGCCGGGGCGAGGGAGGGGATGCGGACGGACTGGCTCATGCCGCGGCCTCGGCGAGCACCTCGGGGAACACCTGGGCGACGCCGTCCGGCACCAGCGCGTCGACCACCGCCCCTTCGGCCAGAGCCAGCGCGCCGCCCAGCCCCGGCGGCACGTCGGCGACGAGGCGGCGGCAGCCCAGCGCCTCCACCGACAGGGTGACGCGCCAGAAGCTGCCGCAGAACTCCACGTCGGTGACCTGCGCGGCGTGGCCGCCGGCGCCGGCCGGGCGCAGTTCCACCTGCTCCGGCCGCAGGCAGACCTGCACCGGCTCGTCCGGCGTACCGGCCTGCACGCCAACGCCGGGACGCAGCGGCACGCCGTTGACCGCCACCGTGCCGTCGGCGCGCAGCCGGCCGGGCAGGAAGTTGCTCTGGCCGACGAAGGCGGCGGCGAAGGCGGTGCGCGGCGTGCGGTACAGTTCGGTCGGCGTGCCGACCTGCTCGATCACGCCGCGGTTCATCAGCACGATGCGGTCGGACAGCGTCAGCGCCTCCTCCTGGTCGTGCGTCACCATGATGGTGGTGATGCCGAGGCGCCTGTGAACCTCCTTGATCTCCCGGCGCAGGAACTGCCGCACCTGGGCGTCGAGCGCCGACAGCGGCTCGTCCAGCAGCAGCAGCCCCGGCGACAGCGCCAGCGCGCGGGCCAGTGCCACGCGCTGCTGCTGTCCCCCGGAGAGCTGCGACGGATACTTGTGAAGGTGCTCGTACAGGTGCACCAGCGTGGCGAGCCGTTCGACCCGCGCGCGGATCTCGTGCCCCGGCACCCGGCGGTTCTTCAGGCCGTAGCCGATGTTCTCCGCCGCCGTCAGGTTGGGGAACAGCGCGTAGGACTGGAACACGATGCCGAAGTCGCGCTGCGCCGGCGGCAGGCGGGAGATGTCGCGCCCGCCCTGCTCGATCCGGCCGGAATTCTGCGGATCCAGCCCGGCGATGGCGCGCAGCAGCGTCGTCTTTCCGCAGCCCGAGGGGCCGAGGAAGCAGACGAACTCCCCCTTGCGGATGCTGAGGCTGACGTCGCGCAGCGCGTGGAAGGTGCCGAAATGCTTCGAGATGGTCTGCAGCCGGAGATAAACCGGCGGTTCCAGGGCTGGCTCCTGGGGGGACGGGGCCGTCATGCTCGCCTGCCTGCTCGCGGGATGGAACGAAGGACCGTCCGGGCGGGACGCCGATGGCCCCGCCCGGCCGTCGCGCTCAGGTCTTCGGTTCGGACTTGGCGTTGTAGCGCTTCGACCACTCCGCCAGGATGCGGTCGCGGTTCGCCGCCGCCCAGTTGAAGTCGTAGGACTTCATCATCTGGTCCTCGGCGTTGGGCGGGTAGTTGGGGATGTCCCGTTTCACGCCGGGATAGGCGGTGACGGCGTAGAAGGCGTTGTACGCCTCGTTGGCCTTCCTGGTGACCGCCCAGTCCGCCAGCGTCTTGGCGGCATCGAGGTTCTTGGTGCCCTTGACGATGGCGGTCGCCTCCATCTCCCAGCCCGACCCCTCGGTGGGCAGGATGATCTCCAGCGGCGCGCCCTTGGTCTTCAGGCTGGCGCCGGTGTACTCGATGGAGATGCCCAGCGTGTACTCGCCCTGCGCCGCCATGCGGCACGGCTTGGAGCCGGAATGGGTGTAGACGGCGATGTTCTCGTTCAGCGCGTCCATGTACTTCCAGCCGGCCTCCTCGCCCATCTGCTGCAGCCAGCCGGAGACGGCGAGGTAGCCGGTGCCGGACGACGCCGGGTTCGGCATCACCAGCTTGCCCTTGTAGACCGGCTTGACGAGGTCGGCCCAGGTGGCCGGGGCCGGCATCTTCTCGCGCGCCGCCTCGGCGGTGTTGTAGCAGACGGCGCCCAGCCACGCGTCCATGCCCACCCAGGTCGGCGGCGCCTTCTGGTCCCTGAAGTTGGCCTTCAGCTTGTCGTAGCCCTTGGGGGCGTAGGGTTCCAGCATGCCGCCCTGGTCGAGGATCATCAGGCTCGACGCCGCCACGCCCCAGATGATGTCGGCCTGCGGGTTGTCCTTCTCGGCCAGCAGGCGGGCGGTGATGACGCCGGTGGAATCGCGCACCCAGCGCAGCTCGATGCCGGGGTTGTCCGCCTCGAACGCCTTCTTGTAGGGCTCCAGCTGTTCGTTCTCCAGCGCCGTGTAGACGGTCAGCTTTGTCGCCGCCGATGCCGGGAGGGACGCAGCAATCATCGTAAAAGCGGCCGAAACAGTCAAAGCAACGGCGTGGCTGTGACGCAGCATTTCTCTAACCCTCCATTTGGTTCCGTCATCGGCGTCATGACGATGTTCCGCCAGTCTCTTGGCGTCGCCTTTCAAGAACTATGCCTTATCCGGACTCCTTGAAAATCAAAAGCCTGATTGGGTGAAACTTTTATGACTGATTATTTCGGCGTCAGTCGCCCGCCGCCCTGATGAAATTTTCCGCAGCGGCGCGCGGCCCGACGCCGGCCACGTCGCGCACGCCGGCGCGCAGCAGCGCCTTCACCGTCTCCGGCTCGGCGCTGCGGTCGGTGACCAGCGTATCGACCCGCCCGCACGGGCAGATCTGCGCCCGGCTGCCGATCCCCAGCTTCGACCCGTCGGCCAGCATCATCACGCTGTGTGCATGGCGGATCATGGCGGCGGCGACCTCCGCCTCGGCGATCTCGAAGTCCATGGCGCCCTGCTGCGGGTGCAGGCCCACCGGGGACAGCACGGCGACGTCCAGCTGGAAGCGCGCGATCTCCGCCAGCGTGCGCGCGCCCAGCGTCGCCGGCACCTCGCGCGCCAGTTCGCCGCCCAGCAAGTGCGCGCCGCCCGCGGCGGACCCGCGCAGCGCCATCGCCACGTCGATGGAGTTGGTCACCACCGTCACGTCGGGCACCTGGGCCAGCTGCTCGGCGAACAGCGCGGTGGTGGTGCCGGCGTCGATGAAGCAGCTCTGCCCCGGCCGGAACAGCGCGGCGGCGGCGCGGGCGATCTCCTGCTTCTGCGGGCGGTTGCGGGTGAGGCGCGCGGTGAACGGCTCCTCCGCCGCCGCGGCCGGCAGCATGGCGCCGCCGTGCACCCGCATCAGTTCCCCCGCCGCCTCAAGCTCCAGCAGGTCGCGCCGCACCGTCTCGCGCGAGACGGACAGCTCGCGGGCGATCTCCTCCGTCGTCACGCGGGTGCGGGCGTGGAGGAGGTTGCGGATGCGCTGGTGGCGGTCCTGCGCCCACATGGGCAACTCCGACCTAGGTCGCGGGCGTGTGTTCTTTTGTGGAGATTTGCATATGTGTGGATTTCCGTCTAGCCTTTCCGCACGACCTCACCGAAAGGACGATCCCATGACCGACGCCCCGCTCGATGCGTTCGCCGCCTTCGCCGACAGCCTGGCCGAGCGGACGCGGCCGGTGATCGACCGCTTCTTCCGCCAGCCGCTGTCGGTGGAGGAGAAGGGTGACGGCTCCCCCGTCACCATCGCCGACCGCGCGGTCGAGGAGATGCTGCGCGCCGCCATCCGCGAGCGCTTCCCCGACCACGGCATCCTCGGCGAGGAGTACGGGCGGCAGGACATGGGCCGTCGCTTCGTCTGGGTGATCGACCCCATCGACGGCACCAAGAGCTTCATCACCGGCCTGCCGCTGTTCGGCACGCTGCTGGCGCTGCTCGACGAGGGGCGGCCGGTGCTGGGCGTGGTGGAGATCCAGCCGTTGCGCGAGCGCTGGGTGGGCGTCGCCGGCCGCGGCACGACGCTGAACGGCCGGCCCTGCCGGACCCGCGCCTGCACGCGGCTGGAGGACGCGGTGCTCTACGCCACCACCCCCGACATCTTCGCGGGCGCCGACGCGGAGGCGTTCGCGCGGGTGAGCGCCAAGGCGCGGCTGCGCCGCTTCGGCGGCGACTGCTACGCCTACGCGCTGGTGGCGACGGGCACGGTGGACGCGGTGGTGGAAGTCGGCCTGCAGCCCTACGACTACCTGCCGCTGGTCGCGGTGATCGAGGGGGCCGGCGGCGTCATCACCGACTGGCAGGGCCGCCCGCCCGGCATCGACTCCGACGGCCGCATCGTCGCCGCGGCGACGCCGGAGCTGCACCGGGCGATCCTGGAGGCGTTGTGACGGCGCCGCATCAGCGGCCCGGCACCGGCGTACGCTCGGGATGCGCTGGCCTGTCCGCCGCCACGTTGCCGACGCTGGACATCCGCGTCAGCACCTCCAGGGCGATGGACGCGTTGATGGACGCAGAGGTCGGCAGCGTCGGCGGATGGAAGGCTACGGGCTTCGCCGAAGCTGCCTTGCCCTTCGTGGTGGCCTTGGCCGCCTTCGCCTCCTCCTCCAGGGTCTGCAACGCCTTGGCGGCGCCGCGGGGGCCGGGCGCGTCCTTCTGCTGCGAGACGTACGCGTCGGCCTGCTCCGCCAAAGCCGTCTTGTATTCCGCCAGCGAGCCGTACAGCACGGTCTCGGTGCCCGTCGGGGCGTAGCCGAACCGGTTGCTGCCGTACATGGCGAAGTAGAACTGCTGGTCGCTCTCCGAGACCTTGTTGAGCGCCTTCAGCATGTATTCGTATCCCGAGAACGCCTCGCCCACCTCGTCCCGGCGGATGATCTCGGGCAGGAAGCTGTTCTGCGCGTCCGCCACGCGCTGCTCCGCAGCCCAGAGCTTGGGCAGGATGCCGGAGGACTCCCAGTTCCTCATGATGGCAAAGCGCGTCGGACCCATGTCCCCCGCTTCCGAGAGGTAGCGGTTCACCGTCGTGAAGGCCTTCGCCTGATCCAGCAGCGGCGTCCGCCCGCTGTTGTCGTTGATGACCGACAGCGCCGAGGCAAGCTCGGCGTTGGTCGGCCGCTGGTAGCCCGGCGTTTTCTCCGGCCACGTCCAATCGACCGGACCGAGCGACGACCCGGTCTCCGGCGGCCCGGTCTCCGGCGGCGGCCCGAAGGCCGCAGCATGCGCTTCGGCCCTGGCGGTCCAGGAATCGCTCTCCTGGGACGTCGTCACCAGACCGAGAAGGTCGAGCGTCCGCTGATCGCCCGCCGCCTGCGCCACGGCCCCGATGACCTTGAGCGTGCGGTGATTGTCGCTCTCGACCTGCTCCCCGGCGCGCGGCTCCCGCGCCAGCTCCTCGCGGATCTTTTCGGTGTAGGCGGGATCGGCCAACGCAACGCCGAGTTCCCGCATAATGCCGATGCGCGCCGTCAGGTTGGCGCGGTAGGACTCGGCGGACGCAAAGGCCTCCGGGGCTCCATCGGGAGATTGCCGCACCGAACCGCTGTAGAGGTTCTTCGCGGCCAGGAACGTCTGCTGGTCGTCGGCCGACAAGGCATCGAACGTCTTCAGCGTGCTCTGCAACGACTCGGGCGTGAAGCCGAATTGGGTCGTCCGCGCGCGTGTCTCCACGGTGCTGAAGACGTCTTGCAGACGCTGCGCGTACGCGGAGTCCAGAAAGGCCGCGACGACGCCGGACGCTTCCGCGCGCTTTTCATCGGTGTCGAAATTCGCGCTGTCCGCCACCATCGCGCTGAGCGCCTTGTAGGACGCGATCTGGTCAGCGACCGCGGTCCGGCCGCTGGTGTCGTTGAGCGCGGCCAGCGCGTTCCCGACCTCCTGCGATCCCCAGACGGTCGATGGGGCGGAGGTCCGCTGCGCCGAAGCACTCAGCATCGCCTGCGCCGTCGCGGAGAGCGTGACCGTGTCGATAATGGCCGCGCTGTCCCGGATGGTCGCCCTCGGCGATGGCACGGGCGAAGGTGTCGGCTGCGCCGCGACGGCCGACCTGGAAATCGACTGAATGTGCATGGCGTCCGCGAGCCTTTTGCCTGCTTGCCCCACCGATCACACGGTTCGGAACGTGGCCGATGGGTGACCACGAAACCTCACCACAGGTGGATCTAATCGTAAAGATATTCCCTCGTGCGTGGAGCGCACATGTGTGAGTTTGTCGCGCGGGCGATGTGCCTGCGTTTTTTCATAGATTTCATCCATGCAGCCATAGACAGAATGGATTTGATTTATGGAAGCCCGCGCGGTGCAATCACCTCACCGTTCGACAGGGAGACCCCGATGCAGGAACCCTATCTGCTGACACCCGGCCCGCTGACCACCTCGCGCACCGTCAAGGAGGCGATGCTGCGCGACTGGGGCTCGCGCGACGGCGCCTTCATCGCGCTCAACACCCGCATCCGTGCGCGGCTGGCGGAGCTGGCGGGTGCCACGGGCACGCACGTCGCGGTGCCCATGCAGGGATCCGGCACCTTCGCGGTGGAGGCGATGATCGGCACGCTGGTGCCGCGCGGGGGCAAGCTGCTGGTGCTGGTCAACGGCGCCTACGGCAAGCGCATGGTCCGCATGGCCGAGGTGATCGGGCGCGCGGTGACGGCCATCGAGGCGGCGGAGGACCAGCCGGTGGACGTCGGTGCGCTCGACCGCGCGCTGTCCGCCGACCCGGCGATCAGCCACGTGGCGGTGGTCCATTGCGAAACCACGTCGGGCATCCTCAACCCGGTCGGCGACGTGGCGGTGGTGGTGGCGCGGCACGGCCGGCGGCTGCTGATCGATTCCATGAGCGCCTTCGGCGCCCTGCCGCTGGACGCCGCCGCCATCCCGTTCGAGGCGGTCGCCGCGTCGTCCAACAAGTGCCTGGAGGGCGCGCCCGGCATGGGCTTCGTCATCGTCCGCAGCGACGCGCTGGCGGCGGCCAAGGGGAACGCGCATTCGCTCAGCCTCGACCTGCACGACCAGTGGAAGGGCTTCGAGGCCAACGCGCAGTGGCGCTTCACCCCGCCCACCCACGTGCTGGCCGCCTTCGGGCAGGCGATCGACGAGCACGCGGCCGAGGGCGGCGTCGAGGGCCGCGGCGCGCGCTACGCCGCCAATTGCCGGATCCTGGTGGAGGGCATGCGGGCGCTCGGCTTCCGCACGCTGCTGCCGGACGGGCTGCAGGCGCCGATCATCGTCACCTTCCGCATGCCGGCCGACCCGGCCTTCGTCTTCGAGAGCTTCTACGACCGGCTGCGCGACAAGGGCTTCGTCATCTACCCCGGCAAGCTGACGGTCGCCGACAGCTTCCGCATCGGCTGCATCGGCCGGCTGGGCGCCGCGGAGATGGAGGCGGCGCTGGCCGCCATCCGCGCGACGCTGGACGAGATGGGGGTGCGCTCCGGCGCACCGGCGTAACGCACTCCTTACACACGGATCGGTTCTTTCAACGTCACCCCCGCGAAGGCGGGGATCCATAATCCCCAAAGCACGCGGTTGTGGAACGTATGGATCCCCGCCTTCGCGGGGATGACGAACGAAAAAACGCCGATCGACGAGGGAATCAAGGCAGATGACCCACACCTACACCCGCCGCTACACCGGCCCGCTCAAGGCCGTGGTGCTCGACTGGGCCGGCACGACCGTCGATTTCGGCTGCCTCGCCCCGGCCGCCGCCTTCATGGAAGCGTTCCGCCGGTCCGGCGTCGACATCACGCTGGAGCAGGCGCGCGCCCCCATGGGCATGCCCAAGTGGAACCACATCCAGGCGATCACCCGCATGCCCCCCGTCGCCCAGGCGTGGGCCGCCAAGCGTGGCGAGGCGCCGACCGACGTCGACGTGGACGCGCTGTACGAGCGCTTCCTGCCGCTCCAGGTCGGCGTGGTGGCCGAGCATTCGGCGCTGATCCCCGGCGCGCTCGACGCGGTCGAGGCCATGCGCGCCCGCGGCCTCAGGATCGGCTCGACCACCGGCTACCCGGCGCCGGTGATGGAGGTGGTGATCGCCGAGGCGGCGAAGCAGGGCTACCGTCCCGACTGCGTCGTCTGCGCCGGCGAGACGCCGGCTGGCCGCCCCGGCCCCTACATGGCGCTGAAGTGCCTGATCGATCTGCAGGTCTCGCCCGTGCAGGCCTGCGTGAAGATCGGCGACACGGTGGTGGACGTCGAGGAGGGGCTGAACGCCGGCATGTGGACCATCGCGCTGACCGACACCGGCAACGAGGTCGGCCTGCCGCTGGCCGAGTGGCGTTCCCTGCCGGAGGAGAAGCGCGCCGCGCTGCGCGCCCCCGCCGCCGACAAGCTGGCGCGCGCCGGGGCGCACTACGTGGTGCCGAGCTTGGCTGACGCGCTGCCGCTGCTCGACGTGATCGAGGCGCGGCTGGCCCGCGGGGAGACGCCGTAGCCCCGTGCCGTTCTCCCTCGCCGCCCTGGTCCTGCTGTCGGCCGCACTGCACCCGGTCTGGAACGTCCTGGTCAAGCGCGACGCCAGCCCGGCGGGCTCCTTCCTGATCCTCGGCAGCACGCTGGTGGGGATCGGGATCGTGCAGGCGCTGGCCACGGGCGTGGCGCTGTGGCCGTCGGCCGAGGTGTGGCCGGCACTGCTGGCCTCGGCCGGCGGGCAGATGCTGTACGGCACGGCGCTGGCGCTCGCGCTGCGGCGCGGCGACCTGTCCGCCTACTACCCGGTCGTGCGCGCCTCGCCGGTGGCGGTGGTGGGCTTCGGCTGGCTGGTCGAGGGGCGCAGCTACGGCGCGCCGCTGCTGGTCGGCATCGCGCTGGTGCTGGCCGGCGGCTTCCTGCTACAGGCGCGGCCGGGCAAGCGCTTCGACGACCCGCCCACGCTGGCGGCGGCGGTGGTCGCCATGCTCGGCTCGGCGGTCTATTCGGTCGCCGACGGGCGCGCCATGCAGCTGGCCTCGCCGGAGCTGGTGCTGGTCTGGGCGCAGGGCCTGGCGCTGCCGGTGGAACTTCTGGCCTTCCGCCTGATCGGCATGCCGGTGCGCCTGGGCGGGCGCCGCGGCCTGTTGAGCGGCATGGCGGCGGGGGCCATCGCCTACGCGTCGTATTACCTGATCCTGCTGGTCTACCAGCTCGGCGGCAGCGTCGCGGCGGTGACCAGCGTGCGGCAGGCCTCCATCCCGCTGTCGGTGCTGATGGGGGCGCTGTGGCTGGGCGAGCGGAACCTCGCCGCGCGGCTCGGCGCCTCGCTGGTGGTGGCCGCGGGAATCGTGCTGATCGTGCTGAACCGGTGATGGGCCAGTGAAAGGGAGGGTGCGGTGACCGGCGAACGCTCCGAAGGCGACATCAACCTGGGCCCCCGGCGCGCCGCCTGGGCCGAGCGGCAAGTCGGCCCGCGCTCCCGCGAACTGGTCGAGCGCGACGCGCGCGCCTTCCTGCGCCAGTCGCTGTCCACCCCCTGCCTGAGCGCCGTGCGCAAGGCCGAGGGCATCTGGATCGAGGACGCCGACGGCCGGCGCTTCATGGACTTCCACGGCAACAGCGCGCACCACATCGGCTACGCCCACCCGCGCCTGCGGGACGCGCTCAAGCGCCAGCTCGACGACCTCACCTTCGCGCCGCGCCGCTTCGCCTGCGAGGAGGCGGCGGAGCTGGCGGAGCGGCTGGCCTCCCTGTCGCCGACCGGTCCGGGGTCGAAGGTGCTGTTCGCGCCGGGCGGGTCGGAGGGGATCGAGATCGCGCTGAAGCTCGCCCGCGTGGCGACCGGCCGCTTCAAGACGGTGTCGTTCTGGGATGCCTTCCACGGCGCCGGCTTCGGCGCGGTCAGCGTCGGCGGCGAGTCCGTCTTCCGCTCGCACGGCATCGGCCCGCTGCTGCCCGGCACCGAGCACGTCGCCCCCTTCGCCTGCTCGCGCTGCCCCTACGGCTTCCCGTCAAGGAGCGGTGCTCCCGACCTCGACGCCTGTCGCATGGCCTGCGCCCGCATGGTGCGCTACGCGCTGGAGAAGGAGGGCGACGTCGCCGCCGTGGTGGCCGAGCCGGTGCGCGCCGTCCCCTACGTGCCGCCGCCGGGGTTCTGGGCCGCCGTGCGGCAGGCCTGCGACGAGGCCGGCGCGCTGTTGATCTTCGACGAGATCCCGACCGGCCTCGGCAAGACCGGCGCGCTGTTCAGCCACGAACCATTCGGCGCGACGCCGGACATCCTGGTGCTGGGCAAGGCGCTGGGCGGCGCCATGCTGCCGCTGGCCGCGGTGATCGCCCGCGACGGACTGGACGTCGCCGCCGACCGGGCGCTGGGGCACTACACGCACGAGAAGAACCCGCTGCTCGCCCGCGCCGGCCTGACGACGCTGGACATCATCCGCGACGAGGGGCTGGTCGAGCGCGCCGCCGACCTCGGCGCCTACGCCCGCGCCCGGCTGGAGGAGATGGCGGCCCGCGTCGGCGGCGTGGCCGAGGTGCGCGGCGCCGGCCTGCTGATCGGCGTCGAGCTGGTGCGCCCGGACGGCGCGCCCGACGCCGACCGGGCGGAGGCGGTGCTGTACGCCGCGCTGGAGCGCGGGCTGAGCTTCAAGACGACGATGGGCAGCGTGCTGACCCTGTCGCCGCCGCTGACCATCGCCCGCGAGGATCTCGACCGCGCGCTGGACATCCTTGAGGAGTGCCTTGCGGCCAGCTGAGCGCGAGAAAGCTGTCGCTGGCGGCCGGCCTTGCGCTATGTAGGCGCCATGAGCACAGACGCCGACTTCGAGATCTACGTGGTGACCGCCCCCGGCCTGGAATCGGTGCTGTGCGCGGAGACGCAGGCCAAGGGCTTCCGCGAGCCGACGCCCGGCAAGGGCGGCGTGACGCTGAAGGGCGGCTGGCCGGAGGTCTGGCGGGCGAACCTGGAGCTGCGCGGCGCCACCCGCGTGCTGGCGCGCGTCGCCGCGTTCCGGGCGTTCCACCTCGCCCAGCTCGACAAGCGGGCGCGCCGCGTCCCCTGGGCGGAGATCCTGCGCCCCGACGTGCCGGTGCGTGTCGAGGCGTCCTGCAAGGGCTCGCGCATCTACCACGCCGGCGCCGCCGCGCAGCGCATCGAGCGCGCCATCCGCGAGGAGCTGGGCGCCCCGGTCTCCGACGAGGCCGCGGTCGTGATCAAGGCGCGCATCGACGACGACCTCTGCACCATCAGCATCGACACGTCCGGCGAGTCCCTGCACAAGCGCGGCCACAAGGAAGCGGTCAACAAGGCGCCGATGCGGGAGACGCTGGCCTCCCTCTTCCTGCGCCAGTGCGGGTTCGACGGGCGCGAGCCGGTGGTCGATCCGATGTGCGGGTCCGGCACCTTCGTCATCGAGGCGGCGGAGATCGCCGCCGGCCTGAACCCCGGCCGGTCGCGGAGCTTCGCCTTCGAGCAGCTCGCCAGCTTCGACGCCGCGGCGTGGCAGCGTCTGCGCGGCACCGGCGACGGCGTCACGCCCACCGTCCGCTTCCACGGCAGCGACCGCGACGCGGGCGCCGTCAGCATGAGCCGCGCCAACGCCGAGCGCGCCGGCGTCGCCGGCTTCACCGAGTTCCGCCAGCACGCGATCAGCGACCTCACGGCGCCCGAGGGGCCGCCCGGCCTCGTCATCGTCAACCCGCCCTACGGCGGCCGCATCGGCGACACCAAGCAGCTCTACCCGCTCTACCACGCGCTCGGGCAGACGCTGCTGGGCGGGTTTTCCGGCTGGCGCGTCGGCTTGGTGACCAACGAGGCGTCGCTCGCCAAGGCGACCGGCCTGCCCTTCGCGCCGCCGGGCGCTCCGGTGTCGCATGGCGGCATCCGGGTGACGCTGCACCAGACCGGCCCGCTGCCCTGAAGCCCGGACGCGGGTGGACCAAGGGGCAAACCCTCGGACCACCCGCCGGAACGCGTCAGGCGGACACGGTCTTCTGCGTCTGCACGCCCAGCCCCTGGACGCCCAGCTTCATGGTCTGGCCGGCGCGCAGGAACACCGGCGGCTTCTGGCCCATGCCGACGCCCGGCGGCGTGCCGGTGGAGATGATGTCACCCGGCTGCAGGCTCATGAAGCGGCTGAGGTAGCTGACCAGATGCTTCACCCCGTACACCATGGTACGGGTCGAGCCGTTCTGGTAGCGCTTGCCGTCCACCTCCAGCCACATGTCCAGGGCCTGCGGGTCCTCCACCTCGTCGGCCGTCACCAGCCACGGGCCGACCGGGCCGAAGGTGTCGTGGCTCTTGCCCTTCACCCACTGGCCGGTGCCTTCCAGCTGGAAGGCGCGCTCCGACACGTCGTTGACGATGCAGTAGCCGGCGACGTGCTTCAGCGCGTCCTCCTCGGAGACGTACTTGGCCGGCGCGCCGATGACGATGCCCAGCTCGACCTCCCAGTCGGTCTTCTCGGAGCCGCGCGGGATCTCCACGTCGTCGTCGGGGCCGACGATGCAGCTGGTCGGCTTCATGAAGACCACCGGCTCCTTCGGCACGGGCATGCCGGATTCGGCGGCGTGGTCGGCGTAGTTGAGGCCGATGCAGACGAACTTGCCGACCCGGCCGACGCAAGGCCCGAGGCGCGGCGTGCCCTGGACCAGCGGCAGCGAGGCCGGGTCGATTCCGCGCAGCTTCGCCAGCCCGGCGGGGGTCAGCGCGTCGCCGGCGACGTCGTCCAGCGTGCCGGACAGGTCGCGGATGCGGCCCTCCGCGTCGAGCAGTCCGGGCTTCTCCTGGCCCTTGGGGCCGTAGCGCAGCAGCTTCATGGTGTCTCTGTTCCCTTATGTGTTTTACAGCGTCCAGCCACCGTCGATAACGTGGATCGCCCCGGTCGTGAAGGAAGACTCGTCGGAGGCCAGGTATACCGCCAGCGCGGCGATCTCCTCCGGCCGGCCCAGCCGGCCCAGCGGCTGGCGGGCGATGAAGGCGGCGCGGGCCTTTTCCAGATCGCCCTGCGCGGCGATGCGCTCGTCCAGCGAGGGGGTCTGCACGGTGCCGGGGCAGATGGCGTTGCAGCGGATGCCCTGGGTGATGAAGTCCGCCGCGACCGACTTGGTCAGGCCGATCACCGCGGCCTTGGTGGTGCCGTAGACGAAGCGGTTGGGGGCGCCCTTGATGCTGCTGGCGCCCGAGGACATGTTGACGATGCTGCCGCCGCCCGCCTTCAGCATGGCCGGCAGGAAGGCCCTGATCATCCGGCACATCGACTTGACGTTGAGGTCGAAGGCGAAGTCCCACTGCTCCTCGGTGCACTCCAGCACCGTGCCGGCGTGCACGAAGCCGGCGCAGTTGAACAGCGCGCCCACCGCGCCGACCTCCGCCGCCAGCGCGTTCACCGCGGCGTTGTCGCGCACGTCGAGCCGGCGAACCTCGATGGCCGGGTTCTCCTTCGCCAGCGCGGCGAGCGCCGGCTCGTTGATGTCGGTGGCCAGCACGCGCGCCCCCTCCGCCGCGAAGGCGAGCGCCGAGGCGCGCCCGATGCCCTGCCCCGCCGCGGTGATCAGCGCGGTCTTTCCCTTCAGTCGGTCCGCCATGGTTCCCCTCCTGGTCAGTACGTCGCCCGGCCGCCGCTGAGGTCGAAGACCGCGCCGGTGGTGAAGGAGTTCTCGGCCGACACCAGCCACGCCACCATCGACGCGATCTCCTCCACCTGCACGAAGCGCCCGCGCGGGATCTTGGAGAGCATGTAGCCGATGTGCTCCTCGGTCATCTGCTCGAAGATCCGGGTGCGCGCGGCGGCGGGGGTGATGGCGTTGACGGCGATGTCGTGGCCGGCCAGCTCCTTGCCCAGCGACTTGGTCAGCGCGATGACGCCGGCCTTGGCGGCGCTGTAGGCGGAGGCGTTGGGATTGCCCTCCTTGCCGGCGATGGAGGCGGTGCAGACGATGCGGCCGTAGTTCCGCGCGATCATCCCCGGCACCACGGCGCGGCAGCACAGGAAGACGCCGGTCAGGTCGATCTCCAGCACGCGGCGCCACTCCTCCGGCGGGTATTCCCAGACCTTGAGGTTGGGGCCGGAGATGCCGGCGTTGGCGACCAGGATGTCGATGCCGCCGAGGCGTCCGGTGGTCTCGGCCAGCGCCGCGTCGACGCTGGCGGCGTCGGTGACGTCCACGGCGACGCCGTGCGCCGCGGGTCCCAATTGCGCTGCGGCCTGCCCGGCCAGGGCGGCGTCCTGGTCCCACAGGGCGACCGTGGCGCCGGACGCCAGCAGCCGTTCGGCGACGGCCCGCCCGATGCCCTGGGCGCCGCCGGTGACGACGGCGCGCCGGCCGTCGAGGTCGATGCGGTTCATGTGTCCTCCCTAAGGTCTCTGCGCTGGGCCCCCACCCAACCCTCCCCCACTGCGCGGGGGAGGGCTCAGTTCCTCCCCCCGCGAAGTGGGGGAGGTTAGGAGGGGGGCCCTACGCGAGCACTTTTCAAATCAATGCGATTCCCGCGGCACCGCCGCCCCCCGGCACCCCACGAGGAAGTCGAAGTCCGCGCCCTTGTCGGCCTGCATCACGTGCTCGACGTACAGCGACTGGTAGCCGCCCTTCATCGCCGGCTCCGGCGCCGTCCACTCGCCGCGGCGGCGCTCCAGTTCGGCGTCGGAGACGTGCAGGTGCAGGGTGCGCGCTTCGACGTCCAGCTCGATCTGGTCGCCGTCGCGCACCAGCGCCAGCGGGCCGCCGGCCGCCGCCTCCGGGCAGACGTGCAGCACCACCGTGCCGTACGCCGTGCCGGACATGCGGGCGTCGGAGATGCGCACCATGTCGGTGATGCCCTTCTGCAGCACCTTGGGCGGCAGGCCCATGTTGCCGACCTCGGCCATGCCGGGATAGCCCTTGGGGCCGCAGTTCTGCAGCACCATCACGCAGGTCTCGTCGATGTCCAGGGCCGGGTCCTCGATGCGCGCGTGGTAGTCCTCGATGCTGCTGAACACCACCGCGCGCCCCCGGTGCTTCATCAGGTGCGGCGAGGCCGCCGACGGCTTCAGCACCGCGCCGTCCGGCGCCAGGTTGCCGCGCAGCACCGCGACGCCGCCGTGCTCGACCAGGGGCCGGTCAAATCCGCGGATGACCTCCTCGTTCCAGTTCTTGGCGCTCTCGCAGTTCTCCCAGAGGGTGCGGCCGTTCACCGTCAGCGCGTCCTTGTGCAGCAGCCCCTGCTCGCCCAGCGCCCGCACCACGGCGGGCACGCCGCCGGCGTAGTAGAAGTCCTCCATCAGGAAGCGGCCGGACGGCATCAGGTCGACCAGCGTCGGCACCTCGCGGCCCAGCCGGTCCCAGTCGTCGAGCGACAGCTCCACGCCGATGCGGCCGGCCATGGCGATCAGGTGGATGACGGCGTTGGTCGAGCCGCCGATGGCGCCGTTGACGCGGATGGCGTTCTCGAAGTTCGCCTTCGTCATGATCTTGTCGAGCGTCAGGTCCTCATGGACCATCTCGACGATCCGCCGCCCGGCCATGTGCGCCAGCACGTTGCGGCGGGAGTCGGCTGCGGGGATGGCGGCGTTCTGCGGCAGGCCGAGGCCCAGCGCCTCGACCATCGACGCCATGGTGGAGGCGGTGCCCATGGTCATGCAGTGGCCGACCGAGCGCGACATGCACGCCTCGGCGTCCATGAAGTCCTCCAGGCTCATCTTGCCGGCCTTGACGTCCTCGCTGAACTGCCACACCGCGGTGCCCGAGCCGATCAGCCCGCCGCGGTAGTGGCCGTTCAGCATCGGCCCGCCGGACACCACGATGGTCGGCAGGTTGCAGCTCGCCGCGCCCATCACCAGCGACGGCGTGGTCTTGTCGCAGCCGCAAAGCAGCACGACGCCGTCGATGGGATTGCCGCGGATCGACTCCTCCACGTCCATCGACGCCAGGTTGCGGAACAGCATGGCGGTCGGGCGCAGGTTGGTCTCGCCCAGCGACATGACCGGGAACTCCAGGGGGAAGCCGCCGGCCTCCAGCACGCCGCGCTTCACCCGCTCGGCCAGCAGGCGGAAATGGGCGTTGCAGGGCGTCAGCTCCGACCAGGTGTTGCAGATGCCGATCACCGGGCGGCCGTCGAACATGTGGCTGGGGTGGCCCTGGTTGCGCATCCAGGAGCGGTGGATGAAGCCGTCCTTGTCGTGTCCGCCGAACCACGCCTGGGAGCGCAGCTTTTTCCGTTCGGTCATCGACCCCTCCTCATCGAATGGTCTCCTTGGCGTTGCGGATGTCCTCGGCGGCGTGCTCGAGCAGGTCGCGCATCGCGGCGCGCGCCGCTTCCGCGTCGCGGTCGCGGATGGCGTCGAGCACCGCGCGGTGGCGCGGCATCGACCGTTCGTGCGCGCCGGGCGGCATCTTCGACAGGCGGAAGCTGGCGCTGAGCGCCGCGCGGATCAGCGCGCCGAGCGGGCGCAGGAAGGCGTTGTGCGTCGCGGCCATGACGGCGAGGTGGAAGCGCACGTCGGGGTCCACCGAGCTTTCGATGTCCGGGGCGCGCTCCATGTCGGCGTAGGCGGCGGCAATCTCCGCGATCTCCGCCTCGCTGGCGCGTCCGGCAGCGAGCGCAGCGGCGTGCGGCTCGACGACGCGGCGGATCTCCATCAGGTCCTCGGCCACGCCCGGCAGGTCGGCGCCGGCGCACTGCCACGCCAGCACGTCGGGGTCGAGCATGTTCCAGTCCGCGCGCGGGCGGACGCGGGTGCCGATCTTCGGGCGCGCCTCGACCAGCCCCTTGGAGGCCAGCACCTTCACCGCCTCGCGCAGCACGGTGCGGCTGACGCCGAAGGACGCGCCCAGCACCGCCTCCGACGGCAGCAGCGCGCCCGGCTCGTAGCCGCCGCCGGCGATGCGCGCGCCCAGGTCCTGCACCACCCGCCCGTGCAGGCTGCGCCGCGCGTTGAGCGTTGGGGCCGGAGCGTCGAGCATGTCACTCCTTCACCGCGCCGGTCATGCTGGCGACGTAGTGCTCGACGAAGAAGGAATAGAGGATCGCCACCGGCAGCGAGCCCAGCAGCGCCCCCGCCATCAGCGAGCCCCAGTGGTAGACATCGCCCTCCACCAGTTCGGTGATGACGCCGACGGGGACGGTCTTCTGCTCGGACGACTGGATGAAGGTCAGCGCGTAGATGAACTCGTTCCAGCTCAGCGTGAAGGCGAAGATGCCCGCCGAAATCAGCCCCGGCACCGCCAGGGGCAGCAGGATCTTCACCAGGATCTGCAGGCGCGACGCGCCGTCCATCAGCGCGCATTCCTCCAGCTCGTAGGGGATCGAGCGGAAATAGCCCATCAGCAGCCAGGTGCAGAACGGGATCAGGAAGGTCGGGTAGGTGAGGATCAGCGCCCACTTGGTGTCGAACAGCCCGTAGGCGAACACCATGGAGGCCAGCGGAATGAACAGGATCGACGGCGGCACCAGATAGGCGAGGAAGATCGCCAGCCCGACGAAACGGGCGCCCTTGAAGCGCAGCCGCTCGATGGCGTAGGCGGCGCACACCGCGCAGAACAGCGACAGGAAGGTGGAGACCACCGAGACCAGCAGCGTGTTGAGCAGCCACTCCGGATAGGCGGTGCGGAACAGCAGCTTCTCGATGTTGGCCAGGGTCGGGTGCGCCACCCAGAACGGGCTGAAGTTCTGGAAGTCGTACAGTTCCTCGTTCGATTTGAAGGCGGTGATGCCCATCCAGTAGAACGGGAACAGCAGCACGAACAGGAACAGCAAGAGCGGGATGTACACCGTCACCCAGCGGCGCGGGATGGACGTCAGGTAGTCCATGCCGTCGGCGGGCGCCTCGTCTTTGTTGCGCGCCATGGTGTCCTCCTCAATCGCCGCCGCCCTGTTGCCAGCGGCGGCGTTGCAGGCCGAAATAGCTGAACAGGATGGCCGCCAGCAGGAACGGGATCATCGACACCGCGATGGCCGCGCCCTCGCCCAGGTTGCCGCCGGGGATGGCGCGCTGGAACGACAGGGTCGCCATCAGGTGCGTGGCGTTCAGCGGCCCGCCGCGGGTCAGCACGTAGATCAGCTGGAAGTCGGTGAAGGTGAACAGCACCGAGAAGGTCATCACCACCGCGATGATCGGCGTCAGCATCGGGAAGGTGACGAAGCGGAAGCGCTGCCACGGCGTGGCGCCGTCGATCACCGCCGCCTCGTACAGCGACGGCGGGATGGTCTGCAGCCCGGCCAGCAGCGTGATCGCCACGAAGGGGATGCCACGCCAGATGTTCGCCATGATGACGCTGGCCCGCGCCCACGCCGGGTCGCCCAGGAAGTTGATGTAGTGGTCGATCAGCCCGAGCCGCACCAGGATCCACGACACGATGGAGAACTGCGGGTCGTAGATCCACCAGAAGGCGATGGCCGACAGCGCCGTCGGCACGATCCACGGCAGCAGCACGATGGCGCGCAGGAACGCCTTGAACGGCAGGTGGTGGTTCAGCAGCAGCGCCAGCCAGAGGCCGAGCGCGAACTTGAACACGCTGGCGGCCACCGTGTAGAGCAGCGTGTTGGTGACCGACAGCCAGAACACGGTGTCGGTCCACAGCATCTCGTAGTTCTCGAGGCCGATGTACGAGCCGCCGCGCCCGACCCGCGCGTCGGTCATGCCGAGCCAGACGCCCAGCCCCAGCGGGTAGGCGAGGAACAGCAGCAGCACGGTGGCGGCGGGCAGCATGAACAGCAGCCCGAGGAACCCGCGGCTCTCGGCGAGGCGGAAGCGCGGGGCATGCCGGGACGCGGCCGTGGCGCCGTGGGCCTTGGTGTCGACGTACATCGTGAGCCTCCCACTCCCCTCTCCCCTCCGGGGAGAGGGTCAGGGTGAGGGGGTCCTGCGTCGCGGACGTCCGGCGTCCCTCGCGAACCCCCTCACCCGGCCCTGCGGGCCACCCTCTCCCCGGAGGGGAGAGGGGACCATTCCCGGACGCCGCTTACGTCTTGTAGTACCGCATGACCCGCTTCTCGGCGCGGGCGGCGGCGTCCTTCGGCGTCTGCTGCCCCGAGGCGGCCTCGGCGAACATGTTGACCACCACGTAGTCGGCCATCGCCGCCGCCGACGCCGGCCCGAGCTTCCCGCTGTAGCCGTTCCACAGCATGTTCTTCACCGTGTCGCGGTACGGCGTGTGCTTGGGATCGGAGGTCCAGATCGGGTTGCTCTCGTACGCGGCGAGCGGCTGCGTGACGTAGCCGATGGCGGCCTGCTGCCAGGGCTCGTACTGCTCCTTCTCCATCATGAAGCGCAGGTACTCCTTGGCCGCATTCGGGTACTTGGAATACTTGAACACCATGCCCTGGGAGAACAGGTGCAGCTCGGTCGGCCGGCCGACCGGGCCGACCGGCATGTTGGCGTGCTCGATGTCCTTGGCCATCGCCTGCATCGCCGGATCCGGCGAGTTCTTGGCCGAGTAGTAGACCGAGATGCCGTTCGCCGTGCAGCCGATCTCGCCGGCCAGGAAGGCCTTGTTGTTGTTGGGGTCGAGCCAGGACAGCGTGCCGGGGATGAAGGTCTTGTACAGCTCGGCCACGTACTCCAGCGCGCGCACCGTCTCCGGGCTGTTGATGACGACGTTGTTGTTGTCGTCCACCATGCGGCCGCCGAACGCCCAGAGGAAGCTGTGCGTCCAGGTGTTGCCGTCGCCCACCGCGTTGCCCAGCGCGAAGCCGGCCGGGTGCCCCTTGGCGTGCATCGCCTTGCAGGCCTTGAGGAAGCCGTCGGTGTCCGTCGGCATCTTTTCGAAGCCGGCCTCCTGCAGCCAGGACTTGCGGTAGACGATGCAGTTGCCGGCGGCGCCCACCGGCAGGCCGATCCACTTGCCGTCGCGCATGCCGTAGCGCTTCGGCGCGTCGTACCAGCCGCCATACTTGGCGCCCAGGTACTCGGCGAGGTCGGTCAGGTCCACCAGCTTGTCCGGGTACTGGTGCGGGTCGTCGAACCAGCCGAAGATGATGTCCGGCCCGGAGCCGACGTTCGCCGCGACGGCCGCCTTCGGCCGGATGTCCTCCCAGGATTCCGCGTCGATGCGCACCTTGATGCCGGTGGCCTTGGTGAACTTCTCGGTGTTCGCCATCCAGCCGTCCTCGTCGCCCTGGACGAACTTCTTCCAGCGCAGCACGCGCAGCTCGGCGCCCTTCTCGGGCTCCAGCTTGAAGTCCGCCGCGAAGCTGCTGCCCGGGGCCAAACTCAAGGCCGACACCGCGGCGCCCGCCTTCAGAACGTCGCGTCTGGTGAACTCCATGACCGTCCCTCCCTTGGTTGGGTCGCCGGCTCCGCCGGTCGGCCGTTGGTTTCCCGTTCTGCTCCCGCTAAAGCCGCTGCCCGCTCGCCGCGTCGAACACGTGCCCCGCGCCCGGCTTCGGCACGAGGCGCAGCCGCTCGCCGGGGCGCAGCGGGTGGCGCTCGGTGGTGGCGGCGCAGGCAATGGTGCCACCGACCTTGCAGAACACCAGCGTGTTGTCGCCGGTCGGCTCGATCACCTCCACCTCCGCGGGCAGCCCCTGTTCGGCGTCCGAGGCGATGCGCAGGTGGCCCGGCCGGATGCCGTAGACGACCTTCTGCCCCTCCTCGCCGCCCACGCCGGGCTCGACCTCCAGCGCCAGGGTGTCGTCGGTGACCACGAACGTTTTCCCGTCCCGGCGGCGCAGCAGGCCGCGGAACAGGTTCATGGCGGGGGAGCCGATGAAGCCGGCGACGAACAGGTTGGCCGGGCGGTCGTACAGCTCCAAGGGCGTGCCGATCTGCTCGACGTGGCCGTCGTGCATGACGACGATGCGGTCGGCCATGGTCATCGCCTCGATCTGGTCGTGCGTGACGTAGACCGAGGTGGTGCGCAGCCGCTGGTGCAGCGCCTTGATCTCCGTGCGCATCTGCACGCGCAGCTTGGCGTCCAGGTTGGACAACGGCTCGTCGAACAGGAACACCTGCGGATCGCGCACGATGGCGCGCCCCATCGCCACCCGCTGCCGCTGCCCGCCGGAGAGCTGGCGCGGGTAGCGTCCCAGGTACGGCCCGAGGTCGAGGATGTCCGCCGCCTGCTCCACCCGCTTCTTGATCTCGTCGGCGGGGGCTTTACGCAGCTTCATGCTGAACGCCATGTTGTCGAAGACGTTCATGTGCGGGTACAGCGCGTAGTTCTGGAACACCATGGCGATGTCCCGTTCCTTCGGCGGCACCTGGTTGACCACCCGGCCGCCGATGGAGATCTCGCCGCCGCTGATCTGCTCCAGCCCGGCGATCATGCGCAGCAGCGTCGACTTGCCGCAGCCGGACGGGCCGACCAGCACGACGAACTCCTCGTCGCCGATGTCGACATCGATGCCGTGGATCACCTCGTGCACGCCGAAGGCCTTGCGCACCTTGCGGATATCGACCGACGCCATGCGTTATCCCTCCGCCCCATCTTTTTCCAGGGGCCAGCCGCGCGCGTCCGACAGCCAGGCGCGGTTGACGCAGTTGATCAGCCGCCCGTCGCGTAGCGCCGCCGTCACCACCTCGGCCGACTTGCGGCGCAGGTCGCGGATGCTGTCCGGCGAGTAGAAGGCCGAATGCGGGCTGAGCAGCAGGCGCCCGGCGATCCAGGATTCGGCGTTGCGCCACGCGGTGAACAGCGGGTGGTCGATGTCGCGGGCGATCGGCTCCACCGGCATGACGTCGAGCGCCGCTCCGGCCAGCCGTCCGCCCGCCAGCGCCTCGTGCAGCGCATCGAGGTCCACCACCGGCCCGCGCGCCGTGTTGACCAGGATCTGCCCCGGTTTCGACGCCGCGAACGCCGCCGCGTCGAGCATCCGGTGCGTCTCCCGGGTCAGCGGCGTGTGCACGCTGACCACGTCGGCCCGCCCCATCAGCTCGGCCAGGCTGTCCGCCCGGCCGAAGCCCAGCGACAGCTCGGTCCCGGTCGGCCTGTAGGGGTCGAAGAACATCACCTCCATGCCGAACGCCTTGGCGCGCAGCGCGGTGGCGAGGCCGATGCGGCCCAGCCCGACCACGCCGAACACCAGCCCGCGCAGGCGGCGCAGCAGCGGCGGCCCGTCGAACTTCCAGCCGGCGACGGGGTCGCGCCGCATCGCCTCGTCGAAGCCGGCGGTGCCGCGCGTCAGCGTCAGCAGCATGGCGATAGCGTGGTCGGCGACGTCGGTGGTGCCGTAGTCCGGCACGTTGCACACCGCGATGCCCAGGCGGCCGGCGGCGTCCAGGTCGACATTGTCGAAGCCGACGCCCGCCCGCACCACCACGCGGCAGCGCGGCATGCGCTCCAGCCAGTGCTTGTCCAGCCGCACCTCGTCGTAGGCGAGGACGCCGTCGCAGGTCTCCCAGTCCTCGACCGGGATCTCGGCCTGCGGCAGGTGGCGGCGCGGCACGAAGGCGATGGCGCGGCCGGCGACGCCGCTCTCGATCTCCGCGGCGTCGGTGAACTTGGCATCGGGAATCAGGACGCGCATGGGCCCTCGCGCCGCTCGCGCGCCCGCCCGGCGTGCAGGGGCGAAGGCCCCGCAGCGCGGATCCTGGGCATGGTGTCTCTCCCTCCCTGAACCGGCCGGTTTTCCCCGGTCTCGGCGCGAGTGATCCGTGTCACGGATCATTCGTCATACAAATAACCATCCTCCCCGGCGCGCCGTCCGTCAAGCCCGACCGAAGCGCAGAAGAGGTACCTCTTTCAGCGGATCGCGCTGATGTGATCAGGCGTGACACCCGCGTCCGGCGCCCCAGGCTTATAGTGGCGCGACATGGAGCCAGGGAGGATGAGATGCGCACCGCGTGGACGGGAATGCTGCTGGCCGTGGCGCTCGGCATGAGCGCGTCGGCGCTGGCGCAGGACGCGCCGGAGACGAAGACCGCGGTGTTCGCCGGCGGCTGCTTCTGGTGCATGGAGCCGCCCTTCGACAAGCTCGACGGCGTGGTGGCGACAATTTCCGGCTACACCGGCGGCATGGTGCCGAACCCCACCTACGAGCAGGTCTCCGCCGGCCGCACCGGGCATTACGAGGCGGTGCAGGTGCGCTACGACCCAAAGAAGGTGACCTACGACACGCTGCTGGAGGTCTATTGGCGGCAGGTTGATCCGTTCGACTCCGGCGGCCAGTTCTGCGACCGCGGCAAGCAGTACACCACGGCCATCTTCGTCGCCACCGACGAGGAGCGGCAAAAGGCGGAAGCCTCAAAGGAACAGATCGCCAAGCGCCTCGGCAAGCCGGTGGTGACCCCGGTGCTGCCGGCCGCGACCTTCTTCCCGGCGGAGGACTACCACCAGGACTATTACAAAAAGAACCCGCTGCGTTATAAATACTATCGCTACACGTGTGGCCGCGACCAGCGGCTGGAACAGGTCTGGGGCAACCAGCCCGCCGGCTGAAGTACAACGGCAATGTAGCACGAAGCGTGTCACGGGTATCTTTGTGGCTTGTTTGTGGCTAGACTGCTGTGACAAAAAGCGGATTCCGAGATATGCCAAATCTCCGTTGATGTGGATCAAACGAATCTTAAGAATCCCGCCATAGTGTGCCTGTGACCGGGCGCTGTCAGTGGGGGTGGCGATGGACAAAGATCTCAGAGACGAGGACGCGGCGGCGGTGTGCGAGACCTACGCCTCGGTTCGCCGGCGAATGGACGAGGTCTCCTCGATCGAAATCGCCGTGGAAGTGTTGCGGGCCCGGCAGAGGTCGCTGGGCGTCGAGGCGGCCTGGACGAAGGCCATGTGGGCGCTGGCCCGGGCCGGGCTGCTGAAGGGCGAGCCGCGCTCCCTCGCGTGATACGGGCTTCCCGGTGTCACCCACCGCGCAGGAAGGCGATCAGCTCCCGATTGACGCGTTCCGCCTCCTCATGCTGCAGCCAGTGCGTCGCCCGCTCGAAACGCACCAGCCGGCCGTCGTCGCAAAGGTCCAGCGCCGCGAAAGCCGTGCAGCAGCACGACGGGCGGGGCGCCGTCTGGGCCGGCCAGTTCGACGTGCAGACGCACGCCGTCAATGCCCACGCCGCACGTACTCGAAGTCCAGCGGGCGGCCGTCCAGGCCCTTGGCCGGCGGGGCGATCCAGCCGGCGAACTTGCCGGGCTCCGTAACCGGCACCATCAGCGAGGCGACATAGGCCTCGTCCTCCGGCGACGGCAGCCACTCGTACCGCCGGCGCTGCCACTCGTCGGCCGGCAGCGGTCGCCCCTGGGGATCGACGTGCAGCGCCGACAGGCTGCCGATGGCGCGGTGGAAGGCGCGGTGCGGCAGGGTCAGCCGCACGTCGATGCCCTGCGCCTCGATGATCTTGTTCCAGCGGTCCACGCCGCGCTGGCAGTCCTTGATGTAGTCGTCGCGCAGCCGCTCGTTCAGCGCGGTCAGCGCCGCCGCCTGCTTGGTGACGATGCGGCCCTCCTCGGCGGTGGTCACGGTGTAGGCGGCGTCCTCCAGCACGTGGTCGTCGTCGATCTTCTCCTCGTTGAAGCGGCCCTTCAGGCCAAGGGTGTAGTAGTTGGCGGCGTTGGTGGACAGCTCCTGCCCGAACAGGTCCAGCGACACCGAGAAGTGGAAGTTCAGGTATTTCTGCAAGGTCGCAAGATCGATGCCGCCGAAGCGGCGCACGTCTTGCGCGCGGTGCTCGCGCATCAGCTCGCAGGCGCGCTGGATGACGCGCCCCACCCCGGTCTCGCCGACGAACATGTGGTGCGCCTCCTCGGTCAGCATGAACCGGCAGGAGCGCGCCAGCGGGTCGAAGCCGCTCTCGGCCAGCGAGGCCAGCTGGTACTTGCCGTCGCGGTCGGTGAAGAAGGTGAACATGAAGAACGACAGCCAGTCCGGCGTGCGCTCGTTGAAGGCGCCGAGCAGGCGCGGCTTGTCCGGGTCGCCGGAGTGGCGCTCCAGCATCGCCTCCGCCTCCTCGCGGCCGTCGCGGCCGAAATAGGCGTGCAGCAGGTAGACCATCGCCCACAGGTGCCGCCCCTCCTCGACGTTCACCTGGAACAGGTTGCGCAGGTCGTACAGCGACGGGCAGGTCTGGCCGAGGTGGCGTTGCTGCTCGACCGAGGCCGGCTCGGTGTCGCCCTGCGTCACGATCAGGCGGCGCAGCGTCGCGCGGTGCTCGCCGGGGACCTGCTGCCACGCCGGCTCGCCCTTGTGCACGCCGAAGGCGATGCGGCGGTCCTGGTCGTGCGGGGTGAGGAAGATGCCCCAGCGGTACTCCGGCATCTTGACGTAGCCCCAGTGCGCCCAGCCCCCGGCGTCCACGCCGACCGCGGTGCGCAGGTAGACGTTTAGGTCGCCGGTGCCCACCGGCCCCAGGTCCTGCCACCAGCGCAGGAAGCCCGGCTGCCACTGCTCCAGCGCGCGCTGCAGCCGCTTGTCGTCGGCGAGGTTGACGTTGTTGGGGATGCGGCTGACGTAGTCGATGGCGGTGGTCATGAGCGTCACACCCTCACCTTATCGAACTCGGCGCGGCGGCCGGTTCCGTAGAGTTTCAGGGCACCGGCCTCCCCGGCGGCGTTCGGGCGCTGGAAGATCCAGTTCTGCCAGGCGGAGAGGCGGGCGAAGATCTTGCTCTCGATGGTCTCCGGCCCGCCGAAGCGCAAACTCGCCTCCATGCCGGTCAGCGCGTCGGGGGAGAAGCCGGCGCGCTCCTCCAGCGCCACGCGGATCTCGTCGTCCCAGTCGATGTCGTCGGGGGCGAAGGTGACCAGGCCCTGGTCCAGCGCGTCGTCGCCGTCCAGGTCCTCGCCGATGGAACTCCGCAACGCCTCGGCATGGTCGGGGGCGGCGAGGAAGCGGCTTTGCAGGCGGGTCAGGCCGTTGGGCATCGGCAAGGGGCCGAAGTTCATCGGCGTCAGCCGGATCGCCGGCGCGTCGTCGCCGCCGTCCAGCATGTAGCTGCGGTCGGCCGCCAGCGCGAGTTCCAGCAGCGTGCCGGCGAAGCAGGATCCCTGGTCGATCACCGCGAACAGGCTGCGCGCCGTGACATCCAGCCGCTTGAGCACGCGGGCGAGGTGCAGCGTCGTCTCGCGCAGGAACCAGTCCTCCGGGTCGGCGAGCAGGGCCGCGTCGGCCGCCTCGACCAGCGCCGGGTCGCCGTGCGTCGTCAGCACCCAGGTGCCGAGCGTCGTCTCGTTGAAGCGCAGGTGCAGGATCAGGTCGTCCAGCTCCCGCGCCATAGCGAGCGGCCAGAAGGCCGCGCCGTCCTCCCGCCTCGGGGCCTCGGCGGGCGCGCGCACGGTGATGGTGACGGTGCCGGCGGCGCGGTCGAGCACGGCCGAGACGTGCGCGTAGTCGATGCGGTCGCCCTCGACGCGGCGCTCCACCGCCGGCAGCGCGATACCCTCGCCGGTGCGGGGCGAGCGGCCGGCGAACTCCCTCGCCCGCGCCTGCGCCGCCTCCATCAGCTTGGAACGCGGCACCACCTCGTCGACCAGCCGCCAGTCCACCGCGCGGCGGCCGCGGATGCCCTCCTCCAGGGTGCAGAAGACGTCGGCGTGGTCGCGGCGGACCTTGCGCTTGTCGACCAGCCGGGTCAGCCCGCCGGTGCCCGGCAGCACCGCCAGCAGCGCCACCTCCGGCAGCGACACCGCGGTCGAGCCGTCGTCGGCCATGACGATCCAGTCGGTGGCGAGCGCCAGCTCGTACCCGCCGCCGGCCGCGGTGCCGTTGATGGCGCTGATCCAGGTCTGGCCGGCCTTGCCCGCGGCCTCCTCGATGGCGTTGCGGGTCTCGTTGGTGAACTTGCAGAAGTTCACCTTGTGGTGGTGCGAGGACTGCGCCAGCATCGGGATGTTGGCCCCGGCGCAGAACACCCGGTCCTTGCCCGAGGCGACGATCACGGCGCGCACCTGCGGGTGCTCGAAGCGCAGGCGCTGCACGGCGTCGTTCAGCTCGATATCGACGCCGAGGTCGTAGGAATTGAGCTTCAGCTGGTAGCCCGGCACCAGCCCGCCGTCCTCGGCGACGTCCAGCGTCAGCGTGGCCACGTCGCCATCGACGGCCAGCCGCCAATGCCGGTAGCGGTCCGGATGCGTGCGGAAATCGATCAGAGCGTTGCGCTCCATGGCCTCCCTCCCCAGGGCTGCATCCGGTGTATTTTCTAATTCGGTACCGGATTGCCATAATGGTGTTGCGAACGGATCGCGTTGTCAAGTTGGACGGTGGTCGACGTGGACGGCGACGCTTGGCGCGTCTTGACGCCGCGCACGGTGCCGGTGCTACCATGGTAGTACTCACAAGGGGATCGTGCGGGGGGATGCGGGGATGATCTTCGACTTCGGAATTCTGACCATTCCCATCGTCGGCGCACTGGGCCTGCTGGGATACAGCATCTACTCCGGCCCGGAGATCGTGTTCGAGAAGGTGCCGGTGCCGCACGCGCTGGAGGACCAGGGCTACACGTCCGAGGTCGTCACCCGCCACCTGACCGACGCCGTCCGGCGCATCGGCGAACAGGCGAAATCGAGCCTCCGGTCGGTGGACGTCGATTTCGGGCAGACCGACCGCTCGATGGTCGCGGTGTCCGACTACCTGCACATCACGCCGGTGATCGACGCGGTGCGCCAGATGGGCGGCCTCGTGCCCTACCACTTCGCCGGCGAACTTGTGATGCAGGGCAACGAGGTGGAGTTCCGCCTGCGCGCCTACCCGCGCGAGGGGCAGATCCGCGACATCAAGTACCGCGGCCCGATCGACGAGGTGCCGCGCATCATCGAATCGGTCGCCAACGACGCCATGATGGTGATCGACCCCTATCTGGTCACCCTGTCCGTCCGCCGTGCCGAGGAGCGGGCCGGCAGCAAGGACTTCCCGCGCACGATGGAGTACATCGGCAAGGCGTTCGTGGCGATGCAGCCGGGCGAGCTTCACCTGCTGCACAACCTGTGGGCCCGCACGCTGCTGCTCCAGGGCAAGCCCGAGCAGGCGATGCGCGTCATCGAGCAGGGCATCGCGGCCAGACCTAACCACGGCAGCCTGTACGTCACCAAGGGCCTCATCCTCGCGGCGCAGGACAAGACGGAGGAAGCCATCGCCACGTACGACCGCGGTCTGGAGCTGAATCCCCGGATGGGCGACGTGTATGTGGCGCTCGGCAAGGCGTACGACCGCCTGGGCCGCACCGACGAAGCGGTCGCCCGGCTGCGCCGCGGCATCGAGATGCGCCCGGACGACCCCGCCAACTACCACATGCTGGGCACGCTGCTGAGCAAGCTGGGCCGCCAGGAGGAGGCGGTGGTCGCCTTCCGCGACGCCCTCGCCCACACCAGCACCGAAGTCCGGTACTTCCACGAGTACGGCGCGGCGCTCCAGGCGCCGACGGGCTTCTGATCATGCGCCGCCCCCTCGCCTGCGCCCTGCTGGGCGCCGCCCTGCTCGCCTCGCCCGCCGCTTGGGCCTCCGGCGGCGTCCCCGGCGATTCGGAGAGCCAGCGCCTGGCGCTCGAATGCCTGCTGAAGGCGGCCGAGCGGGTGCCGAAGATCGCCGGCCTGAAGATCGAGAGCGAACACATCGAGCGGCACGGCGACCTGTTCGAGGGCGCCTTCTACGTCAGCGCGGTGCACCGCTTCGTCTACTACGACTTCCAGTGCGGTGTGGACACGGTCTCGTCGACCGACCTCAAGGGCCGCACGGAATCGCTGCCGCGGATCGAGAAGGTGTGGCTGAACCTGCGGCCGCCGGTGAAGAAGTAGGCGAAGAAGCAGGTCACGCCACCAGCTCGTCGTCCTCCTCGCCCAAGTAGGCCTCGCGCACCGCGGCGTCGGCGCGGATCTCGTCCGGCGTGCCGGTGGCGATGGCGCGGCCGTAGACCAGCACGGTGATGCGGTCGGCGAGGCGGAACACCGCGTCCATGTCGTGCTCGATCAGCAGGATGGTCACGCGGCCGCGCAGCGTGCGCAGCATCTCCACCATGCGCTGCCCCTCCTCGGGGCCGACGCCGGCCATCGGCTCGTCCAGCAGCAGCATCTTCGGCCCGGTCGCCAGCGCGATGGCGATCTCCAGCAGGCGCCGCTCGCCGTGGCTGACCTCCGACGCCAGCCGGTCGCGGCGGTCGGCGAGGCCGACCGTCTGCAGCACGGCCAGCGCCTCCGCGTTGATGCGCCCGTCGCGCGCCGCGTCGGCCCAGAAGCGGAAGCTGTGCCCGTGCCGCGCCTGCACCGCCAGCGCCACGTTCTCCAGCAGCGAGAAGCTCAGCAGCGTGTTGGAGATCTGGAACGAGCGCGCCAGCCCCAGCCGCACCCGCCGGTGCACCGGCAGCCGGGTGACGTCCCGCCCGTCGAACAGGATGCGCCCGGCGTCGGGGCGCAGCTCCCCGGCCAGCTGCGCCACCAGCGTCGTCTTGCCGGCGCCGTTCGGACCGATGACGGCGTGGATGGAGCCCTCGGCCACGTCCAGCGACAGGTCGCGGGTGGCGGCGACGGCGCCGAAGCTCTTGGCGAGGTGGCCGACCGACAGCAGCGTCATGCCCGCCCCCCGAACAGGCGCACCACGCCGCCCTTGGCCCGCCACACCGTCAGCACGATCAGCGGGCCGAAGATCAGCCACCAGTGCTGCGTCAGCTTCGACAGCACCTCCTCCAGCACCAGCACCAGCACCGTGCCGACAATCGGGCCGTGCAGCGTCCCCAGCCCGCCGATCACCACCATGACGATGAGGTCGCCGGAACGCACCCAGCTCATGTAGGCCGGCGAGACGAACTCCGTGTGGTTGGCCAGCAGCACGCCCGACAGCCCGGCCAGCGCGCCGGACAGCACGAACGCCGCCAGCTTGTAGAGCGTGGTGTTGTAGCCGATGGCGGTCATGCGCCGCTCGTTCTCCTTGCAGCCGCGCAGCACCCGGCCGAACTTCGACGCCACGACTCGCCTCAAGCCGAGATAGCTCAGCGCCAGCGCGGCGAAGACGACCCAGTAGAAGGTCCGCGCGTCCGACAGCTTGAGCAGGCCGGAAAAGGTGCTGCGGCTCCACAGCGTCATCCCGTCGTCGCCGCCGTAGGTGCTCAGCGCGTTGGCCGTGTAGTAGAGCATCTGCGCGAAGGCCAGCGTGATCATGATGAAGTAGACGCCGCGCGTGCGCAGCGACAAGGCTCCGATCACCAGCGCCGCCAGCGCCGCCGCCCCGATGCCCAGCGGCCACTGCACCCAGCCGCTGTCCACCCCGTGGAACGACAGGATGCCGACCGCGTAGGCGCCCACGCCCATGTACGCCGCGTGCCCCAGGCTGACCATGCCGCCGTACCCCAGCACGAGGTCGAGCGCCAGCGCCGCGACGGCGAAGATCATGATGCGGGTGAACAGGCTGACGTAGAAGGGCTGCCCGAGGGCGCCCGCCACGAACGGCACCGCAGCCAGCAGCGCGAACAGCGCCAGCGGCAGCAGCGCGCCGCGGTACCGAAACGGGCGCGGCCGGGCGGACAGGGTGTCGGCGCTCACCGCGCGGCTCCCCTGGCGGCGGGCAGCAGCCCGGTGGGCGAGACGATCAGCACCACCGCCATCAGCACGTAGATCAGCATCGACGACAGCGCCGGCCCGACGTCGACCGCCGCCGAGGCCGGCAGCACCAGCTTCACCGCGTCGGTCAGGAACGAGCGCCCCAGCGTGTCGACCAGCCCGACCAGCAGCGCCCCCAGGAACGCCCCCTGGATCGAGCCAAGGCCGCCGATGACGATGACGACGAAGGCGAGGATCAGCAGGTTGTCGCCCATGCTCGGCTCCACCGACAGGATCGGCCCGGCCATCAGCCCGGCGAAGCCGGCGAGCATGGCGCCCAGCGCGAAGACCAGCAGGAACAGCCGCTTGATGTCGGTGCCCAGCGCCTGGAGCATGCGCGGGTTGCTCGCCCCCGCGCGCACCAGCATGCCGAAGCGCGTGCGCGCCACCAGCACGTACAGCCCCGCCGCCACCGCCAGCCCGCCGCCGATGATGAACAGCCGGTACGCCGGGTAGGTGGCGCCGCCGAACAGCGTCACCGAGTGGCTGGCCCACGCCGGCACCGGGAAGGACAGCGGCGTCGGCCCCCAGACGACCCGCACCAGCTCGGTCAGGAAGAAGATGACGCCGAAGGTGGCGAGCACCTGGTCGAGATGGTCGCGGCCGTAGAAGTGGCGGAACACGACGCGCTCCAGCACCACGCCGACCAGCACCGCGGCGGGCAGCGCCAGCGCGGCGCCGAGCAGGAACGAGCCCGTCGCCGCCGTGAAGGTGGCGGCGAAGTAGGCGCCGACCATGTACTGCACGCCGTGCGCCAGATTGATGAAGTCCATGATGCCGAACACGAGCGTCAGCCCGGCGGCCACGAGGAACAGCAGCACGCCGAGCTGCAACCCGTTCAACGTCTGGACGGCGAGCAGGATGGGGTCCATGGGGTCCTTGGCGCAAAAAAAACAAAGCGGGTGGCCCCCTCCCCATCCCTCCCCCGCTTCGCGGTGGAGGGGGCAGAGCGGCGGAGTTCCCTCCACCGCGCCAGCGGGGGAGGGTTAGGGAGGGGGCAAGTCGCTACCACTTCATCGAACACTCGCCGGCGTAGTCGTCGGCGTACTTCTCGAACACCACCTTGCGCTTCAGCATGGCCGGCGCGCCGTCCGGCAGCTTGGCTGCCTCGACGAGGTAGAAGTCGCTGACCGGGAAGTGGTTCTTGTTGAACGTGAACGACCCGCGCACGCTGTCGAACTTGGCCTGCCGCAGCGCCGCGCGCAGCTTCGCCTTATCCTTCACGCCGCCGGCCTGTTTCACCGCCGCGTCGATCAGGCGCGCCGCGTCGTAGGCCTGCGCCGCGTAGTAGGCGGGCACGTAGCCGTACTTCTTGCGGAAGTCCTCGACGAACTTCTTGTTGGCGGCGTTGTCCAGGTCCGGCGCCCAGATCGACGCGCTGAACAGACCCAGCCCGGCATCCTCGGTGGCGGGCAGCGTCGTCTCGTCCACCGTGAAGGCGGAGAACAGCGGGATCTTGTCCTTCAGCCCGGCCTGCGCGTACTGCTTCACCAGATTGACGCCCATGCCGCCGGGCATGAAGGTGTAGACCGCGTCGGGCTTCGCCGACTGGATCTTGGCGATCTCGGCGGAGAAATCGAGCTGGCCGAGCTTGGTGTAGACCTCGTCCACCACCTCGCCCTTGAAGTGGCGCTTGAAGCCGGTCAGGCCGTCCTTGCCCGCCTGGTAGTTCGGCGCCAGCAGGAAGACCTTCTTGATGCCGCTGTCCGACACGTACTTGCCGACCGCGCCGTGCGTCTGGTCGTTCTGCCAGGAGGTGTTGAAGAAGTTCTCCGAGCAGCGGTTGCCCGCCACCGGCGCCGGCCCGGCGTTGGCCGAGATCAGGAAGGCATCGGACTCCACCACCGGCTTGTACACCGCCATGAGGATGTTGGAGTAGACGACGCCGGCCACGATGTTGACGTTGTCGCGCTTCAGCAGGCCCTCGACCTCCTGCACCGCGACGTCCGGCTTCAGCTGGTCATCCACGATGGTGACCTTGGTCTCCAGCCCGCCCAGCTTGCCGCCGGCGTGCTCGACGCCCAGCATGAAGCCGTCGCGCAGGTGCTGCCCGGTCACCGCCTGCGGCCCGGTCAGCGTCGACATCAGGCCGATGCGCAGCTCCTGCGCCTCCGCCGGCAGCGCCAGTCCGGCCATCAGGGCCGCCGCCAGAACAGTCCTCTTCATCCTCGTACCCCCTCCCCGTTGTCCTCACACGCCGAGATGCCGTTCCAGCCGCTCGCGCTCCGCCTCCAGCTCCGCGCTGGAGCCCTGCCAGACGATGCGCCCCTTCTCCAGCACGTAGTGGCGGTCGGCGATGCGCTTCAGCGCCTTCACATTCTTGTCGATGACCAGGATCGACTGGCCGGCGCGCTTCAGGCTCAGCAGCACCTGCCAGATCTCCTTGCGGATCAGCGGCGCCAACCCCTCCGTCGCCTCGTCCAGCAGCAGCAGGCGCGGGTTGGTCATCAGCGCCCGGCCGATGGCGAGCATCTGCTGCTCGCCGCCCGACAGGCTGCTGCCCATCTGGTCCTGCCGTTCCTGCAAGCGCGGGAACAGCGCGAAGACGCGCTCCAGGGTCCAGGCGCCGCGCCCGTCCGCCCCGCCATTGGCCGTCGCCACCAGGTTCTCGCGCACCGTGAGATTCGGGAAGATCTGCCGCCCCTCCGGCACCAGCCCCAGGCCGGCGCGGGCGGCCTCGTGCGCCGGACGGCCGGTCAGCTCGCGCCCGCAGAAGGCGACGCGCCCGGCCTTCGGCGCCAGCAGGCCCATGATGGCGTTGACGGTGGTGGTCTTGCCCATGCCGTTGCGGCCGAGCAGCGTGACGACTTCCCCCTCGCCCACGCGCAGGTCGACGCCGAACAGCACCTGCCCGGCGCCGTACGACGCCTGCAGGCCCGACACCTCCAGCATCGGCCCGGCCGTTCCCATCGCTCTCCACCTCCCCGCGCCGTGTGTCCGGCGTTTCGTATCAGCAGGATAAGCCACGCGGACGGCGGCTCAATCCTTTTCTTCAAGCTTCGAGTATCGCCCTCCCCCGCCTCCGGCGGGGGAGGGGCATTCTCACCCCTCCCACCCCGGCGCCACCATCCGCCGCTGCCCGCCCGCGCGGTCCCACAGCTTGCAGGTCACCGGCTTGTGCTTCTGGTCGAGGCCCTCGCAGTAGTTGGAGTACTCGCACAGCCGCACCTCCGCCCCGCGGCCCGTCCGCACCTTGCGGAACCAGTCGGGATCGGCCAGCGACTGCCGCGCCATGCCGACGACGTCGGCGTCGCCGCGCGCCAGGATGCCCTCGGCCTGCTCGAAGTTGTGGATCCCGCCGGTGACGACGACCGGCGTGGCGAATCCGGCGTCGCGCACCGCCCGGCGGATCCGCGCGGTCGGCGTCACGTTGCGGCCGAACGGGCCGTGTTCGTCCGAGATGTACTGCGGCATGCATTCGTAGCCGCTCGGCCCGGTGTAGGGGTACGCGGCCTCCCCCACCCGCGGCTGCGCCGCGTCGTCGAACTTGCCGCCGCGCGAGGTGGACAGGAAATCCATGCCGGCGCGCGCGAATTCAGTGGCGAAGTGCGCCGCATCCTCCACCGTGCCGCCACCCGCGATGCACTCCTCGGCCAGGAAGCGGCAGCCGACGGCGACGCCCGGCCCGACCCGCTCGCGCACCCGGGCGTAGACCTCCAGCGGCAGCCGCACGCGGTTCTCCCGCGCGCCGCCGTAGCCGTCCGCCCGGTCGTTCCGCGCCGACAGGAAGGACGCCATCGTGTAGGCGTGCGCGTAGTGCAGTTCCACCCCGTCGAAGCCCGCGTCCCGCGCCCGCGCCGCGGCGTCGGCGAACAGGCCGGGCAGCACCCGTGGCAGGTCGGCGATGTGCCGCAGGTGCGTGTCGGTGACCCGCTCCCGGTAGCCCGAGGCGAGGCTCTCGCGCTCGCGCTCATCGAGGATCGCGTCGGCCTCCTCCGGCGGCATCTCCAGCAGGCGGCGGCGCACCTCCGCGCCGTCGGACACGCCCAGCGCCTCCCGGTGCCGGTCGGTGACCGCCAGGAAGCGGCCGAGGAACGCCTCGCGCGTCGGGCGGCGGCGGATCGTCAGGAAGTCGATGATCTGGATGAACAGCCGCGTCTCGCCGCCGGACGCCTCCCGCACCGTCTCCACCAGCGTGGCCAGACCCGGCAGGAAGCGGTCGTGGCCGATGCGCAGCAGCGGGCCGGAGGGCACGTCGCGGATTCCCGTCGCCTCCACCACGATGGCGCCGGGCCGCCCCTCGGCGAAGCGGCGGTACCAGTCGAGCACGCCGTCGCTGACGAAGCCCTCGTCGGTGGCGCGCCACGGCACCATGGCCGGCACCCAGGTGCGCTGCGCGAGAGTCACCGGGCCGAGCCGGACCGGCTGGAACAGGCGGGAGGATGCCGCCTCCGCGGCGTCGGGCCAGCGGCCCGGCGTCGGCCGGTGCTCGATGCGTTGCGGCGGGCGCCACATGGTCACCGCTGCCTCCCTGCTCGGCGCGTTCGTTTAAGCTTAAAGCACCTTGTGTCCGGATGGTGCACGCGATTTGCCGCAAAGTCCAGCCCACGCCGACAACACCTGTCCGAGAGTCATGCCGGGATAGGCCGAATTCCACATGGACAATCGTCCGAGCCAATTTTAAGCTTCAAGCAAAACGCCCGACAGAAGGCGGAGACTCGGCGCGTGCCGGCACGGCACCCAGGGGAGGCACGATGCACACCGCGCATGTGGACACCTTCGCCCGCGACAACCTGCCGCCGCGCGAGCTGTGGCCGGACATCCGCTTCGATCTTCCTGAACTTCAGTACCCAAAGCGCCTGAACTGCAGTGTCGAGCTGCTGGACCGCATGGTGGCCGGCGGCTTCGCCGACCGTCCCTGCGTGCTCTCCCCGACCGAGCGCTGGACCTACGCCGACCTGCTGGACAAGGCCAACCGCATCGCCCGCGTGCTGACCGAGGACATGGGGCTGGTGCCCGGCAACCGGGTGCTGCTGCGCTCGGCCAACGCGCCGATGATGGTGGCCTGCTGGTTCGCGGTGATGAAGGCCGGCGGCATCGCGGTGTCCACCATGCCGCTGCTGCGCGCCAAGGAGCTGTGCACCATCATCGACAAGGCGCGGGTGACGCACGCCCTGTGCGCCGCCCCGCTGGCCGACGAGATGGAGGTGGCGCGGCCGAAGTGCCCGACGCTGCGCCACCTCGCCTATTTCGGCACCGACGCCGCCGACGGCCTGGAGGCGCGGATGCGCGCCAAGGGCGGCGATTTCGCCAACGTCGACACGGCCGCCGAGGACGTCTGCCTGATCGCCTTCACGTCCGGCACGACGGGCGTGCCGAAGGGAACCATGCACGTCCACCGCGACGTCATGGCCATCGCGGACTGCTTCCCGCGCTCGACCCTGAAGCCGGAGCCGGACGACGTGTTCTGCGGCAGCCCGCCGCTGGCCTTCACCTTCGGTCTTGGCGGGCTGGTGATCTTCCCGATGCGTTTCGGCGCCTCGACGCTGCTGCTGCCTGCCGCCTCGCCGCCGGTGCTGCTGGCCGAGGCGATCGAGCGGCACCGGGCCAGCGTCTGCTTCACCTCGCCCACCGGCTATCGCGCCATGCTGCCGCTGCTGCCGGCGCACGACATCTCCTCGCTGCGCAAATGCGTGTCGGCGGGGGAGACGCTGCCGCTGCCGACGTGGCAGGCGTTCTACGACGCCACGGGGATCAGGATCATCGACGGCCTCGGCTCCACCGAGATGCTGCACATCTTCATCGCCACGGCCGGCGACGACATCCGCCCCGGCGCCACCGGCAAGCCGATCCCCGGCTACGAGGCGCGCATCGTCGATGCCGAGGGCAACCCGCTGCCCCCCGGCGAGCCCGGCCGGCTGGCGGTGCGCGGGCCGACGGGATGCCGCTACCTCGCCGACCCGCGGCAGACGGTGTACGTGGAGAATGGCTGGAACATCACCGGCGACGCCTACGTGATGGACGAGGACGGCTATTTCTGGTTCCAGGCGCGCAACGACGACATGATCATCTCCTCGGGCTACAACATCGCCGGCCCCGAGGTGGAGGAGGCGCTGCTGGCCCATCCCGACGTGGCGGAGTGCGCGGTGATCGGCGCGCCGGATCCCGACCGCGGCGCCATCGTCAAGGCCTTCGTGGTGCCGCGCCCCGGCGCGCCGCGCGACGCGAAGGCGTTGCAGGACTTCGTCAAGCAGACCATCGCGCCGTACAAATACCCCCGCGCGGTGGAGTTCATCGACAGCCTGCCGCGCACCGAGACCGGCAAGGTGCAGCGTTTCAAGCTGCGCCAGATGGAAGAGCAAAGGCTCTCGAAGGCGAGCTGACGGAAAACCCCTCCCCCGCCTCCGGCGGGGGAGGTTAGGGTGGGGGCATCGGCCTCCCCGAGAGTCCGGGCCCCCACCCTCCCGCTGCGCGGGCCCCTCCCTCCCCCGCCGGAGGCGAGGGAGGGTTTGAGAAGGATCTCCATGTACCGCCACCTCACCACGCAGGACGAGATCGACCGCGCCTACAACCCGCGCCTGGGCGTGCCGGACGTGGACGGGTGGTTCGCCGGCTGGGCGCGGCGCAGTGAGGAGGCGCGGCGCAAGCTCGGCGGCCGGCTCGGCCTGCCCTACGGGCCGACGCTGGCGGAGTACGTGGACGTCTTCCCGACGACGCGGCCGAACGCGCCGGTGCACGTGTTCCTGCACGGCGGCTACTGGCGCTCCTTCAGCGCCCGCGACTTCTCCTTCATCGCCGAGGGGCCGGTGGCGCGCGGCGTGTGCACGGTGGTGGTCAACTACGCGCTCTGCCCCGCCGTCCCGATCGGCGAGATCGTCCGCCAGTGCCGCGCCGCGCTGGCCTGGACCTGGGCCAACATCGCGGAGTTCGGCGGCGACCGCGACCGCATCGGCGTTTCCGGCCACTCCGCCGGCGGCCACCTGACGGCGCGGATGCTGAGCACCGCGTGGCAGCGCGACTACGGCATCCCCGACACCCTCATCAAGGCGGCGCTGCCGATCAGCGGCCTGTTCGACCTGGAGCCGCTGCGCTGGTCCTGGCTGCAACCCGCCCTGCAGCTGAGCGGCGACGAGATCCTGGCGCAGAGCCCGATGCGCCACCTGCACAGCGTCCCGGTGCCGCTGGCCGTGGCGGTCGGCGGCGCGGAGAGCGACGAGTTCCGCCGCCAGTCCGCCGAATACGCCGCCGCGACCGGGGCAAAGCTGATGGAGATCGAGGGCCGGCACCACTTCGACGTCCTCGACGACCTCGCCTCCCCCTACGGCAAGCTGTGGCGGACGGTCGAGTCGCTGATGGGGTAGCGGCGCGCCCCTGCGGCAACGGCGCGTTGGACGGCGCGGCCGGACAGGCGCATCATTGCTCCCAATCCAAATCATCGGGGGAGCGAACGCATGGCCGGCCGCATCGACGTCGAACGGAAGGGGCGTGTCCTGGTCCTCACCATGAACGACCCGACGAGCCGCAACGCGCTGGGCGTGGAGATGATGGACGGGGCGCGGGACGCTTTCGACCAGGCGGTCCAGGACCCCGGGGTCGGCGCGGTCGTGCTGACCGGGGCGGGCGACGCCTTCAGCTCCGGCGGCCACCTGGGGCGCCTCTACAACCACCGCACCCAGGCGCGCTCCGAGAACCGCAACGGCATCGAGCGCTTCCACGGCTGGATCCGCGCCATGCGCGACTGCCCGAAGCCGGTGATCTCCGCGGTCGAGGGGCCGGCCGCGGGCGCCGGCTTCGCGCTGGCGCTGGCGTCCGATCTGATCGTCGCGGCGGAGGACGCCCAGTTCATCGCCGCCTACGCCAAGGTCGGCCTGACGGCGGACGGCGGCATCTCCGGCTCGCTGGCCCGTGCGCTGCCGCCGCAGCTCGCCGCCGAGCTTCTGTTCGAGGGCGGCGGCGTCGACCCGCAGCGGCTCTACACGCTGGGCGTGGTCAACAAGGTGGTGGCGAAGGGCACGGCGCTGGAGACGGCGGTGGCCTGGGGCGAGCGCCTCGCCGAAGGCCCGACGGTCGCCATCGGCCGCGCCAAGCGGCTGATCGAGCAGGCCTACACGTCCCTGCTCGCCCAGCTCGGCCGCGAGAGCGACCAGTTCGTCGAGGCCCTGCACCACCCCGAGGCGCACGAGGCGATCACCGCCTTCTTCGAGAAGCGCCCGCCGGTGTTCCACAAGCGGTGACGCACATAGCCCCTCTCCCGCACGGGGGAGGGGCTTACCGCCCCCGCCCCAGCACCTCCGCGTACAGCGCCGGATCGACGTTCCCGCCGCTCAGCACCACGCCGATGGTGCGGCCGGCGGTCGGCACCCTGCCGCTGAGCACGGCGGCCAGCGCCACGGCGCCGCCCGGCTCGACCACCAGCTTCAGCACGGTGAAGGCGTAGGCCATCGCCGCCGCCACCTCGTCGTCGGTCACCGCCACGCCGCCGGCCAGCAACGCCCGGTGGATCGGGAAGGTCAGCTCGCCCGGCGTCGGCGCCATCAGCGCGTCGCAGAAGGAACGCGCCGCCGGGTCGTTGCGCACCCGCTCGCCGGCCTTCAGCGAGCGCGCGAGGTCGTCCAGCCCGGCCGGCTCGGCGCTGTAGACCTCGGTCTGGGGCGAGAAGTGCTTCACCGCCGTGGCGATGCCGCCGACCAGCCCGCCGCCGCTGCACGGCGCCAGAACCACGTCGAGCGTCGCCCCCAGGTCGCGCGCCTGACAGGCGAGTTCCAGGCCCGCGGTGCCCTGCCCGGCCATGATGTGCGGGTCGTCGTAGGGTGGCACCGGCACGGCGCCGCGCTCCCCGGCGATGGCGGCGGCGATGCCCTCGCGGCTCTCCCGCCAGCGGTCGTACAGCACCACCTCGGCGCCGTAGCCGCGGGTGTTGGCGATCTTCAGCGCCGGCGCGTCCTCGGGCATCACGATGGTCGCGGGGATGCCGAGCATCTGCGCCGCCGCGGCCACGCCCTGCGCGTGGTTGCCCGACGACCACGCCACCACCCCGGCGCGCCGCTGCGCCTCGTCGAGCTGGCTGAGGCGGTTGTAGGCGCCGCGGAACTTGAACGAGCCGCTGACCTGCAGGACCTCCGGCTTGAGCAGCACGCGCCCGCCGACACGGTCGTTGAGCAAACGGTTCTCCAGCAGCGGCGTCACCACCGCCTTGCCGGCCAGACGTCCGGACGCCGCTTCGACGTCGGCGAAGCGGATCGCGAGCGCGTCGGTGCTCATGGTCTCTCCCCAATCCCTGTGTTCTTGTGCGCCCTGTATAGCACAAAAAGAAACGGCCGGCGGATCGCTCCGCCGGCCGTGTTCTTCAAACCGAACCTGGAGATCAGGCGGCCTTGGCGTTGCGGCCGGCCACGATCTCGTCGGCGACGTTGCGCGGCACCGGCTCGTAGTGGCTGAACTCCATGGTGTAGCTCGCACGGCCCGAGGTCATGCCGCGCAGCTGGCCGATGTAGCCGAACATCTCGTTCAGCGGCACGTGGGCCTCCACGGCGATGTTCGCACCACGCTCCAGCTGGCCGTTGACCATGCCGCGGCGGCGGTTGATGTCGCCGATCACGTCGCCGAGGTAGTCCTCCGGCGTCACGACCTCGACCTTCATCACCGGCTCGAGCAGGATCGGGCTGGCGAGCTTGAGCGCCTCGCGGAAGCAGGCCTTGGCGGCGATTTCGAACGTCAGCGCGTTCGAGTCGACGTCGTGGTACTTGCCGTCCACCAGGCGGGCGCGGAAGTCCACGGTCGGGTACCCGGCCATGACGCCCTCTTCCTTCTGCAGCTCCAGGCCCTTGCCCACGGACGGAACGTACTCGCGCGGCACCGAACCGCCGACCGTCTCGTCCTTGAACTCGAAGCCTTCACCACGCTCCCGCGGCTCGAAGATGATCTTCACCTCGGCGAACTGGCCCGAACCGCCGGTCTGCTTCTTGTGGGTGTAGGTGTACTCGACCGGCTTGGTGATCGTCTCGCGGTAGGCGACCTGGGGCTTGCCCATGTTGCCTTCCACGCCGAACTCCGTGCGCATGCGGTCCAGCGTCACCTCGAGGTGCAGCTCGCCCATGCCGCGCAGGATGGTCTGGCCGGTCTCGCGGTCGGTCTCCAGGCGGAGCGACGGATCGGCGCGGACCATCTTGCCCAGCGCGATCGAGAACTTCTCCTGCTCGCCGCGGGTCTTCGGCTCGACCGAGACGCTGATGACGGGCTCGGGGAAGCGCATGCGCTCCAGGATCACCGGATGGGCGGCGTCGCACAGCGTGTCGCCGGTGTCCGTCTCGGTGAGCGAGACGAGGGCGACGATGTCGCCGGCGCGGGCCTCTTCCAGCGGGTGCGGCTGGTTCGCGAACATCTCGACCATGCGGCCGATCTTCTCGCGCTTGCCGCGGGTCGAGTTCATGACCGACATGCCCTTCGTCAGCACGCCCGAATAGACGCGGATGAAGGTCAGCGAGCCGTAGGTGTCGTTGATCACCTTGAAGGCCAGCGCGGAGAACGGCTCGTCGTCCGAGCTCATGCGCTCGCCGTTCGGGTTGCCGTCCTGGTCGACCGTCTTGATGGCGGCGACGTCGGTCGGCGCCGGCAGGTAGTCGACGACCGCGTCCAGAACCTGGACCGGGCCCTTGTTCTTGTACGACGAGCCGCACAGCACCGGGTTGAAGGCGCCGGCGATGGTGCCCTTGCGCAGGCAGGCGCGCAGCACGTCGGCCGACGGCTCCTCACCCGTCTCGAGGTAGACTTCCATCGCCGCGTCGTCCTGCTCCAGGCAGGTGTCGATCAGCTCGGCGCGCAGCTCGGGGATGCTGGCGATGTTGTCGAGGTCTTCCTTGACCGACAGGTTCAGCTTCGCCGCCAGATCGTCGGTGATCTCCCACACCTCGGGCTTGGCGTCGCGATCGTCGGCAGTCCAGACCAGGGCCTTCATCTCGACCAGATCGACCATGCCGCGGAAGTTGTCTTCCGACCCGATCGGAACCATCACCGGCAGCGGACGCGCGCCCAGGCGGGTGCGGATCATGTCGACGCAACGGCGGAAGTTGGCGCCGGAGCGGTCCATCTTGTTGACGTAGCAGATGCGCGGAACGTCGTAGTTGTCGGCCAGACGCCAGTTGGTCTCCGACTGCGGCTCAACGCCGGCCACACCGTCGAACACCACGACCGCGCCGTCGAGCACGCGCAGGGAACGGTTCACCTCGATGGTGAAGTCGACGTGGCCCGGGGTGTCGATGACGTTGATCTTCTTGCCGCGCCAGGTCACGGAGACCGCGGCCGACTGGATCGTGATGCCGCGCTTCTGCTCCTGCTCCATGTAGTCGGTCGTGGTCGACGACTTGAGATCCTTGGTCTCGTGCACGTCGACGATCGTGTGCTTACGGCCGGTATAGTACAGGAGACGCTCGGTCGTCGTGGTCTTGCCAGCGTCGACGTGGGCGATGATGCCGATGTTGCGGAGATCGGAAAGAGGCGTTTGGCGCGGCATGTGGCGGGTCCGTTACGGTGTAAACCTGTACGCGAAGCTACGACGATCAGGCCGTCCGCTCCGGCGGGTGGTTTGGGGTTTTACGGGTGTTCGGTTAAGGCACAATGAACGTTAGGCGAAACACCCGCGCGCTCTCACGCCCGGACGTTCCGTCGCGGTTGATCCCAATTTCCAGGCCGCCTTCTATCACAGCCGACAGCCCGTGCGCCACTGTGACCAACACGGGGGCGCCTTATGGCGCACTCAGATAGTCCCTTACGGCGCGCAAGGCAAGGGCGTATGTGGGCGGTCACCTCTCGTTAACCATATTGGGCGCCTAGTGCGGGCGAGATGTCATGGTTCCGCAACACAGGAGGCCCCGGCATGGACGCCCCGCGCCTGCACGCTCTCCCCGACCCCGACCGCTTCGTCGCCGCCAGGACCACGCCCCGCCGGCGCCCCTCCCTGGGCCTGCCCATCGTCCGCGACATGGCCGCCCACGCGCTGGCGCAACGCGGCGGCGCGCCCGAGGACTTCACCGTCGAGCGGCTGCGGGCGCACGACCGGCTGGTCGCCGCCTGGGTGGCGCACCACGGGATCCAGCCGGCGCTGGCCTACGGCGCGGCGATTCGCGTGGTCACCAACGACCGCGCCTGGAACCGCGTCGAGGTGGAGGGCGAGATCGTCGGCATCGACCTCGTGCACGGCAAGTACCGGGTGTTCAGCGAGGCGCTCGGCCACGTGCGGTCCGGCCCCGGCCCGCGCTTCCGCGCCATTCCCTACGAGGACGTGCGTCCGGCGGCGGAGGACGGCGAGCGGGCGGCGGCGTAGCGCTCCCACCCCCTGGCGCGCAGCTCGCACGCCGGACAGGTGCCGCAGCCGTAGCCCCAGGCGTGCCGCCGCGTGCGGTCGCCGAGATAGCAGGTATGCGTCTCCTCGACCACGAGGTCCACGAACGCCGCGCCGCCCAGCCGCTGGGCCAGGCCCCAGGTCTCGGCCTTGTCCAGCCACATCAGCGGCGTGTGCAGCGCGAAGCGGCGGTCCATGCCGAGGTTCAGCGCGACCTGCATGGCCTTGATGGTGTCGTCGCGGCAGTCGGGATAGCCGGAATAGTCGGTCTCGCACATGCCGCCGACGATGTGCGTCAGCCCGCGCCGGTAGGCCAGCGCCGCGGCGTAGGCCAGGAAGATCAGATTGCGGCCGGGCACGAAGGTGTTCGGCAGCCCCTCGGCGGTCATGCGGATCTCCGCCTCGCGGGTCAGCGCGGTGTCGCTGATGGCGGACAGGCCGCGCAGATCCACGGTGTGGTCGTCGCCGAGGCGCGGCGCCCAGGCCGGGTTCTCCGCCGCCAGCCGGGCGCGCACGCCGCCACGGCATGCCAGCTCGACGGCGTGGCGCTGGCCGTAGTCGAAGCCCACCGTCTCCACCCGCGGGTACCGGTCCAGCGCCCAGGCGAGGCAGACGGTGGAATCCTGCCCGCCGGAAAACAGCACCAACGCTCCGCCCTGCTCCGCCACGGCACGCCCCCTCGCTGACGACGCGCCACCCTACCCGTCGCCGGTCGTCCGCGGGAGGGAAATGTCGGCGGGGAGGCCGGGAACCGCGTGCAATCCCGTGCGCCGGGCCAGCGAGCGCACCGCCGCCATCCAGCCCAGCCGCAGCCGCGCCGCGGCCAGCGTCCGGTCGCCGCCGGCCTCCAGCGCCATGGTGACGGCGGCGCTCACCGCGCCGGCGGCGTCGCCCCCGCCGGGACCGCCGGCCGGCAGCAGCCGGGCCACCTCCGCCATCCGCCGGACCGCCGCGGCCAAAACCGCGGGATCGTCGCCGATGTGCCCGAGCAGGTAATCCACGGCGCGCAGCGCGCTGCGGAGTGCGGCTTCGTCGTCCATGCGCCACCTCCTTCATTAGAAGGTGGCACCGCGCTCCGCGCTGCCAATCCACCTGAGCGCCGTACCCCCATCCCCGCTTGGGCCTAGCTCGGCTGGGTGGCCGGGCTCACCGGCTTGCCCTGCACGCCCCAGCTGCCCACGAAGTCGCGAACGCCGGGGATGGCCATCATGTGCGCGTCCTTCACGTAGACGAACTGCTTCGGCCCCAGCGCGTATTCGGTCAGCGTAATTCCCTTGGCGGCGCAGCGCCGCAGCTCCTCGGCCCGTATGGCGCGGTCGGCGAGCGCCATGTCCGGATGCTCCACCCCGGTGCCGGCGCACAGCGCGCGCAGGCCCGAGGCGGTGCCCTCGGCGGTCAGGTTCGGCTTGGTGTCGGGCGTCCCCTCGTAACTTGCGGACGCCGCGCGGATGCGCGGCTCGACCGACCGGGTGCCGACCATCCAGATGCCGCGCGCGGCCGGCGGCTCGGCGCGCTTGGGGGGCGGGGCTGGCAGCGCCGCCTGCTGCGACGTGGCGAAGCCGGGGAACTGGCAGCCCGCCAGCACGGTTGCCGCCACGACAGCGGCCAAGTGACCCATGCGAAATTTCACGTCGCCCTCCGATGAAACAGGAGCATAATGACTCTCCGGACCGGGAAACGCCGCAGCGCGGCGGTTGCTCCGGGCAGGCGGCGGAACCGCCCAAGAAAGCAGACTCTGTCGCTGGCGCCCGCTGATCGCCTTGCCTTCCAGCCAAACAGGGGGACAGTCCCATGAACAAGGAATCCCACATTTCCGCACTCCGCCAGCGTCACGCCGAGCTGGACACGCGCATCCGCGAGGCGGAGTCCCACCACAGCTACGACAACGTCGCCGTTTCGCGCATGAAGACGGAGAAGCTGCACCTCAAGGAAGAGATCGAACGGCTGTCCCACTGACGCGATCAACGGCGGGCGGCGCCTGGGCGCCGCCCTGCCCCGCATGACCGACACCCAATTCCCCATCCCGCATCCCGAACCGCGCTTCCGCCGCCCGGCGGCCGGCGCCCTCGCCGGCTTTCTGGCCGGCTTCCTCGCCGTGCTGGTGTTCCACCAGGGCATGGTCGGGCTGCTCCACCTCGCCGGCCTCGTCGCGCGCGCGCCGTTCCAGCTGCAGCCGGTGCCGCCGCTGGGCGTGCCGGCGGTGCTGTCCTCCGCCTTCTGGGGCGGGGTGTGGGGCGTGGCGCTGGCCGGCGTGGCCAGGCACTTCCCGCGCGGCGCCGGGTACTGGCTGGCCGCCGCGGCGTTCGGCGCGCTGGGGCCGACGCTGGTGGCGTGGTTCGTCGTGCAGCCGCTGAAGGGGCTGCCGTCCGCCGGCGGCTGGAGCCTCCCCGGCGTGCTGGTCGGCCCGCTGGTCAACGGCGCCTGGGGCGTCGGCGCGGCGCTGGCGCTGCGCATGCTCCGGCGAAAGTAGCGCAGCGGCGCACACAACGCGCGACACGCGCGTGCAAACCGCCTATTGTCACGGGTGGAACGCACCGTCCTGCGGTGCGCCGCCGCGGCGCGGCGGGGCTGTTCCGTCCCTGCAGCGCCGACCATGTGAATAGTCGAGACGACACGCAAGACAACGCCAAGGCACAGGGACCCACCATGCGCGATCAGCCGCTCTCTCTCACCGAAGCTGCCAAGTGGCTGGGATGCACCGTCGAGGAGGTCAGCGGCTACGTGGCCGACGGCCGGCTGAAGCCCTTCGCGGGCGCCGCCGACGGGCAGGTTTCGCTGAACTCGGTGGTGGTCCTGGCGGAGAGCCTGCCGGCGGAGCGCGGGGTGTTCCGCGTGCGCGACATGCCCTCCTACGACTCGGCGCCGCCGCGCCCGGCCTCGGGCGGCTACGGCGGCGGCCCCGGCGGCGGCTTCAACAAGCCGCGCCCGGCCCCGATCGTCGAGCGCCGCCCGCTGCGCCCGCCGCCCCGCGGCGAGTAAGTCCCTCAGTCACAACCGGCCAGGTCAGGCCGCATAGCGGCCGTGGCCGGGCGCGCGCTCGGCGTCGCGCCCGCCCGGCTGCGCCAGCGTCAGCGGGCCGATCAGGTCGGCGCGGGTCCAGGCGCGGCGGCGCACCGCCATCTGGCGGCGGCAATCGGCCGAGCAGTAGAGCGGAGAAGGCCCGCGGGTCGACGAGCGTTCGAACGGACGACCACAGCAGGCGCAGAACAGACGCGGCACGTTTTCCCCTCGGGCGAAAGCCCCCTAGTTCGTTGGGGGCGCCTTTTACCGGAAGGGCGCCGCGGCGCCCAGCCGGACAGAGGGGTTAACGGCCGCTTCAAACCGCCTATTCCCCTCCGCCTAAGGTAGGTCCTGGGGCGGAGGCGGCGGGCGGGACGTCAGCGTCCCGGCTTCGGCACCTGCGGCGTCGGCAGGTCCTCTTCCAGAATCACCACGTGCAGGGCGTAGGAGACCTCGTCGTCCTCGACATCACGGTGCAGCGTGCCGACGAACTCGCCGGCAATGGTCACCTCGGCGGACTGGCCGGCCTTCTGCGGCGCCTCCACGGCGATCTTGTCGTTGCCGAACGTCCGGCGCAGGTACATCTGCACGCGGGCGATCTCGGTGTCGGAAAACTTGGTGGCCTGTGTCGGCTTGCTGGGCGGCATGGCGGTTCCGCAGGGTTGTGTCTGGTGGGCGCGACAATAGTGCCTCGCCGCGATATGGGAAGGCCGAACTGCACCGGACAGCCCCAGCCATGCATTTTCCGCGAAACTTCCCGGCCCCGCCCCTGTTTGTGGTGGCGACACAGCTTTGGAGGGGAGACCCATGGACCGCGATCGCATCGAAGGTTCCGGCACCAAGATGAAGGGCGACCTGAAGGAGGCCGCCGGCCGCGTCACCGGTGACCAGAAGCTCCAGCAGGAAGGCGCCATGGACAAGGTGAAGGGCAAGATCCAGAACGCCATCGGCGGCATCAAGGACGCCCTGCGCGGCAACAAGTAAGCGTCAACACGGCGGGACGGCCGACACCCCGTCCCGCCGTGTATTTACGGCAGCGTCCACGCTTCTTCATCCGTGTCAAAGAAAAGCCGCACAATGAAAGCGGTTGATGCCGCGGCTCGGGCAACGCATTCATGATCCGAATTGCGTTCCAAGCCGTATGAGTGGACATGCCGCACCTGCCCCGCCGAGCGACCATCGCCATTGCCGCCGTACTCGCCGTGGTGAGCGGCTGGTTCATCTTCGCCGCCTGGAACGACTATTCGCGCAAGGCGGCGCAGGACAACGCCACCTACTCCGAATTCGTCGACATGGCGGCCCGCGGCGACGTCGCCTCGGTGGTGTTCGGCAACAACGTGGCGCACGCCACCGCCGCGGACGGCAAGCAGTACCGCATCGTCGTGCCGGTCACCGACGACCTGCTGAGCGAGCTGCGCGGGCGCAAGATCGCCATCTCCTTCGACGACGGTCCGGACGGGCTGATGCCGCAGACCATGACGGTGCTCGACAAGCTGGCGCCGGTGATCATCATCGGCCTGATGGTCGGCGCGCTGGCGTTGAGCGGCGGCAACTTCTTCGGCATGGGCCGCGCCACCCGCCTGCGTCCCGACGACAGCTCGGTCAAGTTCGACGACGTCGCCGGCGTGGACGAGGCGAAGGAGGAACTGCGCGAGACCGTGGAGTTCCTCAAGGACCCGCACCGCTTCGCCATGGCCGGCGCCCGCGTGCCCAAGGGGCTGCTGCTGGTCGGCCCGCCGGGCACCGGCAAGACCATGCTGGCCAAGGCGGCCGCCGGCGAGGCCGGGGTGCCGTTCTTCACCGCCTCGGGCTCCGACTTCGTCGAGATGTTCGTCGGCCTGGGCGCCGCGCGCGTGCGCAACCTGTTCAAGCAGGCCCGCGCCAAGGCGCCCTGCATCCTGTTCATCGACGAGATCGACGCCCTGGCCGGCAAGCGCGGCGAGGCCAACTCGCACTCCGAGAAGGAGCAGACGCTGAACCAGCTGCTGGTCGAGATGGACGGCGTGGTCGAGGGCGGCGACGTCATCATCATCGCCGCCACCAACCGGGTGGAGATGCTGGACGCGGCGGTGCTGCGCCCCGGCCGCTTCGACCGCCACATTCACGTCAGCCCGCCCGACGTGACCGGGCGCGAGGCCATCCTCGGCGTGCACACCGGCCGCTGCAAGCTGGCGACCGACGTCTGCCTGAAGACGGTGGCGCGCGGCACCCCCGGCTTCTCCGGCGCGGAACTCGCCAACCTGGTGAACGAGGCGGCGCTGTCGGCGGCGCGCCAGGGCCGCGTCATCATCCACATGAACGATTTCGAGGCCGCCAAGGACCGCGTGTTGATGGGCACCGAGCGCCGCACCCTGGCGCTCTCCGGGCACGAGCGCAAGCTGACCGCGGTGCACGAGGCCGGGCATGCCCTGGTCTCGGTGAAGATCCCCGAGGCCGACCCGATCCACAAGGCGACCGTCATCCCGCGCGGCCGCGCGCTGGGCATGGTGGTGCGCCTGCCGGAGGGCGACCGGGTGTCGCTGTCGCGCGCCAAGCTGCTGGCCGACATCGCCGTGGCCATGGCCGGCCGCGCCGCCGAGGAGCTGGTGTTCGGCGCCGACGCGGTGACGACGGGCGCCGAAGCCGACTTCCGCGCCGCCACCGACATCGCCCGTCGCATGGTCAAGGCCTGGGGCATGAGCGAGAGCGTCGGCTTCGTCGCCCACGCCGCCGAGCCCGGCAACGCCACCTCCGAACGCATGGCCTGGCTGATCGACGAGGAGGTCCGCCGCATCACCGACGAGGGCATGGAGCGCGCCAAGCGCCTGCTGACCGGCAACCGCGCCGCGCTGGACGCCATCTCGGAAGCGCTGCTGGAGCGCGAGACGCTGAGCGGCGCCGAGATCGTCGCGATGGCCGAACCGAAGCTGGAGACCGAGGCGGCGTAGAGCGCCGCCTCCTTCCGCAAGCCCCTATTTTGCCGTCATCCCCGCGAAGGCGGGGATCCATAAGTCCCGGAGCGCACCGCTGTGGAACGTATGGATCCCCGCCTTCGCGCACAGCTGTCCGGGGAACGTGTTTAAGCTTCTGAAACGGCAGAGTTCTGTGGTTCCGAGTTTCCACCTCGGGGATGTGACGGCCTCGTGCGCGTTTCTTTCATTTTTCGTCATCCCCGCGAAAGCGGGGATCCAGAGAACCTTGGGAAATCAACCCCTTGCCAACTCTCCTGGATCCCCGCTTTCGCGGGGATGACG
>NZ_JBOZRT010000158.1:0-8414 GCF_050789165.1 Azospirillum sp. | reverse complement strand
CCGACAACATCCCCGAGCACATCACCGTGTCGTGCGAGGGCTTCGATGTCGGCGATTCGATCCACATCTCCTCGGTCAAGCTGCCGGAAGGCGTGAAGCCGACCATCGACCGCGACTTCACCATCGCCACCATCGCCGCGCCGTCGGGCCTGAAGTCCGAGGCCGCCGAGGGCGAGGGCGCCGCGTCCTAAAGAAGAGTCAGCGAGAGGGCGCCGCCCTCTCGCGCTCTCCTGCAAGGGGCCGCGAGGCCCCTTGACCTCATCCGGAAATCATCATGTTGCTGCTGGTCGGACTCGGCAATCCCGGCGCGGAATACGCGCGCAACCGGCACAACATCGGTTTCATGGCGGTCGAGGAGATCGCCCGCCGCCACGGCTTCTCGCCGTGGAAGAAGCGCTTCCAGGGCCAGACCTGCGAAGGCACCGTCGCCGGCGACAAGGTGCTGGCGCTCGAACCCCTCACCTACATGAATTTGTCCGGCCAGTCGGTCGGCGCGGCAATTCAGTTCTTCAAGCTGAAGCCCGAGCAGGTGGTCGTGTTCCACGACGAGCTCGACCTGCCGCCCGGCCGCATCCGCGTCAAGAAGGGCGGCGGCCACGGCGGGCACAACGGCCTGCGCTCCATGGACGCGCACATCGGCAAGGAATACTGGCGGGTGCGCCTGGGCATCGGCCACCCCGGCGACAAGAACGCCGTCTCCAACTACGTGCTGCACGATTTCGCGAAGGCCGAGCAGACCTGGCTGGAGCCCCTGATCGACGCCTGCGCCGCCAGCTTCCCGCTGCTGGTCCAGGGCCAGCCCGAGAACTTCATGAACAAGGTGACGCTGGCGACGCAGCCGCCGAAGTGACGGCCGCGCCCCCAGTCGGGCTTACTTGCACTCCCCGATCGACTCCGCCGCGCACACCCGACCGTCCGTCCAGATGGCGCCGCCGAGCCGCGTGCCGACCAGCACCGCGCCCTCCAGGTTGGCGCCCTTCAGGTTGGCGCCCGCCAGGATCGCGCGGGTGAAGTTGACGCCCTTCAGGTTGGCGCCCGCCAGATTGGCGTCCTTCATGTAGGTCGCGAAGGCCGGGGCGTTCTCCAGGTCGGCGCCGGACAGGTCGATCTCCGGCGCGATCGCCACCTGGAAGTTGGCCCGGCGTAGGTCGGCGCCACGGAACTTGGCGCCGTCCAGCCGCGCCGCCTCGAAGTTCGCCTCCGGCGCCTTGGCGTTGGAGAAGTCCTTGCCGCGCAGGTCGGCCAGCGTGCAGTTGAACTCCTTCGCATCGACGCAGTTCGGCGTCAGCGTGACGGCCGAGGCCGGCCCGGCCCACGCGGCCAGCGCCGCGGCAAGGGAGAACACGCAACCGGCAGTAATGCGCACGCTCATGAGAACCTCCTAATTTACAAGCCGGGCGCGATTTCACAGCGGCGCCAGGGAATTCCCGCGGATGCTCGCGCGAACCCGCCACAGCGGCTTTGACTTCGATCAAGCGGCGGACCAACCCCACTTCGCGTTTGCGCTTTGCGTCCGCACGTAGGATAAAGCGCGCGTCCCGGACACCGAGCGAACCGAAGAATCTCCCATGGGTTTCAACTGCGGCATCGTCGGCCTGCCCAACGTCGGCAAGTCGACCCTGTTCAACGCGCTGACCGCCACCCAGGCGGCGGAGGCGGCCAACTTCCCCTTCTGCACCAAGGAGCCGAACGTCGGCCGCGTCGGCGTGCCCGACCCGCGGCTGGAGAAGCTGGCGGCGATCTCCAAGTCGCAGAAGATCATCCCGACCCAGTTGGAGTTCGTGGACATCGCCGGCCTGATCCGCGGCGCCTCCAAGGGTGAGGGCCTGGGCAACCAGTTCCTGGCCAACATCCGCGAGGTGGACGCCATCGTCCACGTGCTGCGCTGCTTCGAGGACGACGACGTCACCCACGTGGAGGGCAACGTCGATCCCCTGCGCGACGCCGAGGTGGTCGAGACCGAGCTGATGCTCGCCGACATGGAGAGCCTGGAGCGCCAGCTCACCAGCCTTCAGAAGAAGGCGAAGGGCGGCGACAAGGACTCCAAGGTCAAGGCCGACCTGATGGAGCGCGCGCTGAAGGTCCTGCAGGACGGCAAGCCGGCCCGCGTCGTCCAGCTGGACGCGGAGGAACTGCCGGTCTTCAAGCAGTTCATGCTGCTGACGGCCAAGCCGGTGCTGTACGTCTGCAACGTCGAGGAGGCTTCGGCCGCCACCGGCAACAGCTTCTCCGCCCTGGTGGCGAAGAAGGCCGAGGCCGAGAACGCCGGCATGGTCGTCATCTCCGCCGCCATCGAGTCCGAGGTGGCGCAGTTGAGCGATCCGGAGGAGAAGCAGGAGTTCCTGTCCTCCATGGGCCTGGAGGAGACCGGCCTGAACCGCCTGATCCGCGCCGGGTTCAAGCTGCTCGACCTCATCACCTTCTTCACCGTCGGCCCGAAGGAGGCGCGCGCCTGGACCGTGCGCCGCGGCGCCAAGGCGCCGGAGGCCGCGGGCGTCATCCACACCGACTTCGAGCGCGGCTTCATCCGCGCCGAGACCATCGACTATGACAGCTTCGTCACCCTGGGCGGCGAGCAGGGCGCCAAGGACGCCGGCAAGATGCGGCAGGAAGGCAAGGAGTACGTCGTCCAGGACGGCGACATCTTCCACTTCCGCTTCAACGTCTGACGCACCAGGCCTTCGCGAACAAGGGCGCCGCTCCGATGGGGCGGCGCCCTTTTCGATTCCGCCCACCCCACTTTGTCACCGCGCCCGATGCCGTTAACGCTTCCGTAACCAAAAGAATCCGGCTTAACTACCCCGGATTTATGGTTAACAAATTCCTATTTCGGCTGTTATAGCCGGAGTGGGACCAGGAGGTGTCATGGCGGCGGGCATCAAGGCGTTGACGGAGGCGGGTCTCCTCGGCCCGTTGCCCGGGGGCGTTCCGCCGGAAGGCGACCTCGCCGCCGCGTTCGCCGACCGGCTGCGCGAGGCCATCGCGCGCGACGAGCTGTGGCTCGCCTACCAGCCGCAGGCCGACGCCCACACCGGCCGGCTGACCGGGTTCGAGGCGCTGGTGCGCTGGCGTCTGCCCGATGGCACGGTGGTGCCGCCGGACGTCTTCGTGCCGATGGCGGAGGCCGGCGAGGGCATCCACATCCTCGGCGACTGGGTGCTGCGTCGCGCCTGCGAGACGGCCGCCGGCTGGCTGCAGGCGGGGCTGGTCGACGTGCCGGTGGCGGTGAACCTGTCCTCGCGCCAACTGGAGGACCCGGTCCTGGCCCGCACCGTGCTGGGCGTGCTGACCGAGACCGGGCTGCCGGCCGCCAACCTGAAGCTGGAGTTGACCGAGACCGTGCTGTTCCAAGGCGGCGATGCGGCGCGGCAGAGCCTGCTGGAGCTGCGCGGCGCCGGGGTGCGGCTGGTGCTGGACGATTTCGGCACCGGCTATTCGTCGCTGGCGCTGCTGCGCAGGGTGCCGGTGGAGGCACTGAAGATCGACAAGCACTTCGTCGAGGCGATGGTCGAGGACCGCGACGCCGCCGCCATCGTGCACGCCATCGTGGCGCTGGCGCACGCGCTCGGCCTCCAGGTCATCGCCGAGGGGGTGGAAACGGCCGAGCAGCTGCTGTTCCTGCGCGCCTACCGCTGCGACCGCATCCAGGGCTACCATTTCTCCCGGCCGCTGCCCCCCGCAGACGTGCCCGCCTTCATCGCCCGAAACGCTGGGTCGCCCCCAGCCGGATGACCTTGTCCGTCTCCTCCCAGGGAACGAGCGCCACCGCTTCCTCCACCGTGGCCCAGCGCACCTCCAGCGCGTCGTCCATGGCCTCCGCCTCGCCGGCCTGCCAGTCCGCCGCGACTTCGACCAGCGTGTAGTGGTAGTGCACGGTGTCCGCAGCGTCGCGGGTGATGGCGTCCACCACGGTGACCACGTGCGTCGGGCGGACGGTCAGCCCGGTCTCCTCCCGCACCTCGCGCGCCGCGGCGTCGAACACGGTCTCACCGACGTGCTGGGCGCCGCCGGGAATGCTCCACTGGCCGAGGCGCGGCGCCCGGCCGCGGCGGATCAGCAACAGGCGGTCGCCCTTCCAGACGAGGACGCCGACTCCCACCCACGGGCGGTCGGGGTATTCGCGGGACGAACGGTCGGTCGCGGTCTCGGTCATGCGCGTCGGTGTTGCTTCCGGTGGAGGGGGTCTCTATGAAGGCCCCTTCCGGGGTTCCCCGCCTTGCCAGCATGGACGAGCCGGCGCGGAAGCCAAAGCTAATTTCAAACGGATCAACGGACGAACGCCATGTCGGACCTCCACAAGCGCGCCATGGAAGCGGTGCTGCAAGCCGCCGAGCACGACGTCGTGGCCACGCTCCAGGAGCGCGCCATCAAGGACAGCCACAGCGAGGAGGCCGACGAGGCGGTGCTGGACGTGGCGATCCTGCACGCCTGGCGCATCTTCGTGCGCATCTGCGAGCAGCGCGGCCTGACCGTCGACGCCGGCCTGTTCGCCGAGCTGGCCGGCGAACTGGCCGACGAACTGGCGCAGGACCAGGATTACGATTAACGTCATTCCCCGGGAGCCCACCGACCGGGGAGTGCCGCCATGAAGCTCAACGAGATCCGCACCTTCGTGGCGGTGGCCGAGGCGCAGTCGGTGCAGGAGGCGGCAAACCGCCTGCACCTCACCCAGTCGGCGGTGTCGCGCCTGATCCAGCGCCTGGAGGCGGAGGTCGGCGCCACGCTGTTCGACCGGCAGAGCAAGCCGCTGGCGCTGACCCGCGACGGCGAGACCGCGCTGGCGCACGCCCGGCGCGTGCTGGAGGCGGTGGACGGCCTGGGCGAGGCGTTCGCCGGCAGCGGCCAGCCGGCCGGCATCCTGCGCCTGGGCGCCACCCACGTGCTGTCGCGGCTGCTGGCCGGCGACGCGCTGGACGACGTGCGGACATCCTTCCCCGGCCTCACCGTGCGGCTCAGCTCGGACTGGAGCAACGCGCTGCTCGACCAGCTCGACGGCGGCGCGCTGGACGGCACGCTGGTGCTGACCGCCGAGGACGGCATGCCGCGGGCCGAGCTTCAGGGCCGCCGCCTGTCCCAGGAGGAGATCAGCGTCGTCGGGTCGCCGGAGCTCGTCGCCCGCACGCGCGGCTCGCTGGCTGCCATGAACGCGGTCGGCTGGGTACTGCAGCCCGAGGGCTGCCGTTACCGCACCACGCTGACGGAGGCGCTGCACCGCGCCGGCCTGCGCCTCAATGTGGCCGTCGAATCCTTCGACCAGGAGCTGCTGCTCAATCTGGCCGCCCGCGGCGTCGGCTTCGGCACCGGGCCGCTGCGGCTGGTGGAGGGCACGCCGCTGGCGGCGCGGCTGCGCCCGGTGGCGGTGGACGGCTTCCGGCTGACGGTCGCAGTGTGGCTGGTGCGGGCGCGGCACAGCGGTCGGCTGGACCGCGTGTTCGACGGGCTGGAGCGCAGCCTGCTGCACCGGCTCGCCCCGCAACCGCTCGGCCTCGTGCATTCCGCAGCGGAATAATCCACTTTCCCATTATGAATTGGCGGAAGTCGCGAACCCCACGTAGGATCGCGGGCAACAAGCCGGACCCGTTCGCAGGCACCGGCGGGAGGGATTTACGGATATGAGCACCAGCACCCCCGCGGCCGACCGCGCATCCGGTTGGCGCACGCCGGCCGCCATCATCGTCTGCGGCTGCCTGATCGCCATGCTGGCGTTCGGGCCGCGCTCCAGCATGGGCCTGTTCATCGGCCCGCTGACCGAGACGCGCGGCTGGGGCCGCGACGTGTTCGGCCTCGCCATGGCGATCCAGAATATCCTGTGGGGCGCCGGCGGCCCCTTCGCCGGCGCGCTCGCCGATCGCTACGGCCCGGCGCCGGTGCTGGCCGGCGGCGGCATCCTGTACGCCGCAGGCCTCGCCCTGATGTCGGTGGCCGACACGCAGCTGATGCTGCACCTCTCGGCCGGCGTGCTGATCGGCCTCGGGCTGTCCGGCGCCTCGTTCGGCATCGTCATCGCCGGCTTCAGCCGCATGGTGCCGGCCGAGAAGCGCTCCTGGTCCATGGGCATCGCCACCGCTGCGGGCTCCATGGGGCAGTTCCTGTTCGCGCCGATGGGACAGGCGTTCATCGCCGGCTACGGCTGGCAGACGGCGCTGGTGCTGTTGGGCGCCTCGATGCTGCTGGTGCCGCTGCTGGCCAGTTCCTTTTCCGGCTCCGGCGGCGCCAACAATTCCAAGGTCGCGGTCACCGGCGCCGACATCGGCTTCATGGAGGCGATCCGGCAGGCGTTCCGCCACCGCAGCTACGTGCTGCTGGTCTCCGGCTTCTTCGTGTGCGGCTTCCAGCTCGCCTTCGTCACCACGCACCTGCCGCCCTACCTGACCGAAGCCGGCATCAGCCCCGGCCTCGCCGCCTGGGCGCTGGCGCTGATCGGGCTGTTCAATGTGGTCGGCTCCTACACTTCGGGCGTGCTGGGCGGCAAGATGAGCCGGCGCTATCTGCTGGTGGCCAACTACTTCTGCCGCGGCGTGGCGACGGCGGTGTTCCTGCTGGTGCCGGTCACCCCGGCGTCGGTGATCGTCTACGCGGCGGTGATGGGCCTTCTGTGGCTGTCCACGGTGCCGCCGACCTCGGGCCTCGTGGCGCTGATGTTCGGCACCCGGTACCTGGGCATGCTCTACGGCTTCGCCTTCTTCAGCCATCAGGTCGGCGCCTTCATCGGCGTCTGGCTGGGCGGCGTGCTGTACGAGCGCACCGGCTCCTACGACGTGGTGTGGTGGCTGAGCGTGGCGCTGGCGATGTTCGCCGCCATCGTGCACTGGCCGATCACCGAAAAGCCGGCGCCGTCCCTGGCGAACGCCGAGGCGCGCGCCTAAGTCGACGGCCATGCAGCAGACGCCCTCCATCGGCCCCACCGGATTGGGCCACGGTTTCGCCCTCGCCTTCTTCGGCGTGGTGGTGGCGGTGTGGCTGGGGCTGATGACGGTGTCGCTGCGGCAGGCGGCGCTGCCGGAGGAGACGGACGGACTGGTCCTCGCCGTCTTCCCACCGGGCACGCCGGACGACGACGCCTTCACCGCCATGGTCAAGGCCGGCGGCGAGCCGGTGCGGCCGACGTGGCTGGGCTTCGCCTGGGTGGCGCGCGGCCGCGAGGCGGGGTTCGTCGGCCGGCTGAAGGACGAGGGCGCGGTGGCCGCCTTCGGCGAACTGCCGGTCGGCCCGACGCTCGGCGGCTGCGCGGTGGTGACGGACGACCACAAGCGGGCGGAGATCTACAAGCTGCGGCCGTGAGGCAACAACGCTTGCCCCCTCCCCATCCCTCCCCCGCTTCGCGGTGGAGGGGGCAGAGCGACGGAGTTCCCTCCACCGCCGAAGGCGGGGGAGGGTTAGGGAGGGGGCAAAAGGGCCAAACAAAAAGGCCCCGTCCCGCAGGACGAGGCCTTTCGGGTTCCAGCTGGAAACCCGATCAGTACATGTGCTGGCCGCCGTTGACCGACAGGGTCGAACCGGTCATGAAGCCGTTTTCGTCGTCCACGAGGTAGAGCACCGCCTTGGCGATCTCGTCGGCGCGGCCGAGGCGGCCGACCGGGATGCGGGCGACGATCTTCTCGAGCACGTGGGCCGGCACCGCGCGCACCATGTCGGTGTCGATGTAGCCCGGCGCGATGGCGTTCACGGTGATGCCCTTGGCCGCGCTCTCCTGAGCGAGGGCCTTGGTGAAGCCGTGGATGCCCGACTTGGCGGCGGCGTAGTTGACCTGGCCGTACTGGCCGGCCTGGCCGTTCACCGAGCCGATGTTGACGATGCGGCCGAAGCCGCGCTCGCGCATGCCGTCGATGACGTTGCGGCACATGTTGAAGCAGGACGAGAGGTTGGTGTGGATGACCTCCTCCCACTGCTGGTACGTCATGCGGTGCATGACGCCGTCACGGGTGATGCCGGCGTTGTTGATCAGCACGTCGACCGGGCCCAGCTCGGCGGTGATCTTCTCGATGCCGGCCTTGCACGCCTCGAAGTCGGAGACGTCGAACTTGTACACGGCGATGCCCGTGCGCGCCGAGAACTCCTTGGCGCGCTCGTCGTTGCCGGCGTAGTTGGCGGCAACGATGTAGCCCGCCGTCTTCAGGGCGACCGAGATCGCCTCGCCGATACCGCGCGTGCCGCCGGTGACAACTGCAACTCGAGCCATTTCCTGCTCCCCCGTCGTAAAGTCTGTGGTTTTCGTTTCTTGTCTTAACCGGAGACGGAAACGGGCCGTTCCCCCTCAGAAACGGCCCGTACCCCGGATCAGTCGCGCTGGACGCAGAGGGCGATGCCCATGCCGCCACCGATGCACAGCGTGGCGAGGCCCTTCTTGGCGTCGCGCTTCTGCATCTCGAACAGCAGCGTGGTCAGCACGCGCGCACCCGAGGCGCCGACCGGAT
>NZ_JBOZRT010000157.1:0-16968 GCF_050789165.1 Azospirillum sp. | reverse complement strand
TGTGGGGGGGGGTGGGTTTAAGCCCCCCCCCGGGGTGGGGGGGGTTGTTTGGGGGGGGCCCCCCCCCCACGGCCTGTCCAATTACTCCACCCCCACACGCTCCGTCTCGGCGGCGACCGTCCGCCCTTTCAGCGCCAGTTCCACGATCCCGTCCAGCAGCGTGGTGGCGGTCGGGTCCGCCCCCGGCGCGTCCTCCAGCAGGCGGAAGGTCGTGGCGACCATGCGGCCGCGGCCGCAATCACGCTCGACGATCAGCGCCGCCGGCTTGTGCACCCAGCCGACCACCATGCCGGCGTGCACGCGGGCCTGGAAGTCCCAGGTGGTGCAGTTGGCGATGACGTGGTTGGGGATCACCCGGTCGAAGCTGTGGTCGATCAGCGGCCCGCCCGGCAGCCGGGCGAACGGCCCCGAACGCTTCACCCACGAGAAGGACGAGGCCCAGGCGCCCAGCCACATGGAGCCGTGCCGCGGCGTCACCCGCACGTTCTGGAAGTGCGGGAAGACCGGCTGCAGGTCCTGCGGCTCGTCGGCCAGCAGCACCAGACGGCCGCCGGCGCGCACCTCGGCGCAGCGGTCGTCGTCCAGGCGGCGGGCGACCACCACGTCGGCCGAGGCCGCGTCCTTCGCCGTGCCGTAGCCCAGCGCTTTGAGGCGCTCCGTCAGGTCGGCGTCCGGCGTCCACACCGACACCGTGCCGGCCGAGGGGCCGCTGCGGCGCGGGTGGATGGCCAGCTCGACGTGGTTGGTGGCGAGCAGGTCGTTGCTGGTGTCGATCTCCAACTCCAGGCGGACGATCTCCGGCGCATCGACGTGCGGGGCCTCGAACACGGCGTCCTTGCCGTGGCGCACGCCGGGCGTCAGGTCCATCGGCTCGGTCCCGCCGGCGCCGGTGGCGTCCAGGCTCCAGCGCAGCTCGGTGCCATGGATGGTGTCGCCGCGGCCGTTCGCGGCGGCGAGGCCGACCTTGATCGTTTCACCTTCCCAATAGGCCACGCGGTCCCACTGCGGCACCACCACCGTGTCGGCGTTGATGGTGTGGAAGACGTGGTGGAAGGCGCGCTCGTTGCGGCGCATGTCGAGCAGGCCGTTCGACTCCCAATGGCAGTCGGTGAACTCGGTGATGACGTAGCCGGCCAGCTCCGGACGGCGGCGCATCGCCTCGATCTCGTACTTCAGCGCGCGGAACTGCTGCCACTGGGCGGCCTCCACGAACTGTTCCATGCTGCCGAAGACGCGGTCCAGGCCGTAGGCGGTGAAGCGCGTCTCGACGCCGTGGGCGTACATCACGCCCTCGCCCCAGTCGTGGCCGGTCTCGAACCACCAGGGCTCCCGGCCGTCCGGGCCGCGTAGCTTCTTCGGGTCGGGCAGGCCCCAGTTGCCGAATTCCGAGCACATCAGCGGCTCGCTGCCGGTGCGCTTGGCGTCGCCGTGGTGGGTGTAGGTGGCCTCGCGCCGGCCCGCCATGCGGTCGACGAAGCCGTCCCACGCCTCGCGGTGGTCGGGCAGGGCGGCGTAGAAGTGATAGTCCTCGATGTCCGACTGGACGTGGAAGCTCGGCCACAGCGGCGAGTTGTCCACCACCAGACGGGTCGGGTCGAACGCCTTGAGCCAGCGGTAGGTCTTGTTGACCCAGTCGCGGTGCTCCTGGTTGTGGACGAGGTCGGTGCCCCAGTTCTCGTTGATGATGGTCCAGCAGATGATGGAGGGGTGGTTGCCGTCGCGCTCGACGATCCCCTTCAGCGTCGCCTCCATGCGCTGGGCGCAGCGCTCGGTCAGGCGGCCTGGGTTGGGGATCTCGGTCCAGATCAGCAGGCCCATGCGGTCCGCGACCTCGTAGTAGCGCGGGTCCGGCACCTTGATGTGCAGGCGCAGGCAGTTCAGGCCCAGCTCCTTGGCCTTGCGGAACTGGTCCTCCAGGAACGCCTCCGAGGGCACCGTGCAGATGCCGTCCGGGTAATAGTCCTGGTCGAGGGCCGAGCGCAGCATGATCGGCTTGCCGTTCAGGCAGATGCGGCCGTCCCTGGTCTCGACGGTGCGGAAGCCGAAGGCGTCGGCGCGGCTGTCCACCGCCTCGCCGTCCTGGCGCAGCGTGGCGGTCATGCGGTAGAGCGTCGGGCTCTCCGGCGACCACGCCTGCACGTAGGGAACGGTGACCGTGGTCTCGACGCGATCCTGGCCGGCCGCGGCGGTCACCACCAGCTGGGCGCACAGGCCGTCCGGCCCGGTCACCTCAAGCTCGACGTCGTGGTTGCGGCGCAACGGCTGGGCGAGCTGGATCGCCACCCGGACGGTGCCGTCCTTCAGCTCGGGGAACAGGCGCATCGCCGTGATGTGGTCGGCGGCGCGGCGCTCCAGCGTCACCGACTGCCAGATGCCGGACAGCGGGCCGTACCAGCTCTGCTTGCCGAACGGCGTCTCGGCCATCGGGAACTCGGGGTAGGCTTGCTCGTCGTCGGTCGGCGCGGTGACGGCGACGGCGATCTCGTTGCGGCCCGGACGCAGGAAGCGGCCGACCGGCGCCTCGAACGGCAGGTAACCGCCCTCGTGCGCGGTCACCTCGATGCCGTTGACCAGCACGCGGGCGTGGTAGTTCACCGCGCCGAAGCGCACGAACACCGGCGCGCCGGCCCAGTCGGCGGGAATCTCCACGCTGCGGCGGTACCAGGCGCGGCCCTGACGGTCGCGCAGGTCGTCGAACTGGGCCTGCCAGGGGCCGGGCACGGTGGCGGTGCGCCACGCGGCCACATCCTCGAGTGCCACGTCCGCGTCGCCGGAATACTGGAAGTCCCAATCGCCATCGAGAGAGAGGGTGATGCGCTGCACGCTTCGCTCCGCTTATCGTCGGTTTGTTGGCGGCCCTCGGCGCGGAGGACCCCGGAGAAGATGCGCGAAGTCTTTGCGGGGTATGGTTAACGAAAAATAACCAAGCCAGGGTCGGTGGGGAGGCGCAAAGGGGTAGGCGGTGGCGATCCGCGGCGCGCCTGTACTTGCCGGGCTGTGACAAGAATGGGCAACGACTTGCGGTGTGACAAAGTCCGGCCGCGGCATTTCTTAACATCTGGGTAACCATAACTGCGCGACACCGGGACTCCTTCAAGGAGCCGGGAGGACGGGCCGTGCCGTCGCGCGCAGAACAGACGATCGAGCTTTGGGGCGGGGTGGAGTGCTCCGTGGTCCGCCTCCGCAACAACTTCGTCGACCAGACGCTGCTGAGCGGCCACCAGGACCGGCCGGGCGACATCGACGCCTTCGCCGAGCTCGGCATCACCGCGATCCGCTACCCCGTGCTGTGGGAGCGGGTGGAGCGCGACGGCTGGGCCTGGACCGACGAACGGCTGGCGCGCCTGCGCGACCGGGGCGTAAACCCCATCGCCACGCTGCTGCACCACGGCAACGGCCCGCGCGGCACCGACCTGACGCAGCCGGATTTTCCCCTGACGTTCGCCGCTTACGCCGCCCGCGTGGCCGCGCGCTACCCGTGGCTGGATCTCTACACGCCGATCAACGAGCCGCTGACCACCGCGCGCTTCTGCGGCCTGTACGGTCACTGGTTCCCGCACGCCCGCGACCACCGGGTGTTCCTGCGCATCCTGATCAACGAGGTGCAGGCGACGCGGCTGGCCATGAGGGCGATCCGCGCGGTCAACCCCAAGGCCAAGCTGGTGCAGACCGAGGACCTTGGCAAGGCGCACAGCACGCCCCGTCTCGCCACGCAGGCGGAGCACGAGAACCAGCGCCGCTGGCTGACCTTCGACCTGCTGGCCGGGCGCGTCACCCGCGAGCACCCGCTGTGGGACTATCTCGCGCAGTCGGGCATGCAGGAGACGCTGGACGAACTGGCCGCCGACCCGTGCCCGCCGGACGTCCTGGGCATCGACCACTACCTGACCAGCGAGCGCTTCCTGGACGAGCGCGTGCGCCGCTACCCCGGCGTCCGTCCGTCCGAGGAGGGCGGCGAGCGGCACGTCGATGTCGAGGCAATCCGCGTCCTGGCCGAAGGCGTCGAGGGGCTGGAGAGCCTGATCGAGGAGGCGTGGCACCGCTACCGCCTGCCGGTCGCCGCCACCGAGGTGCACAACGGCTCGTCCCGCGAGGAGCAACTGCGCTGGTTCAAGGAGGCGTGGGACGGCGCGCACCGGCTGCGCGCCCGCGGCGTGGACATCCGGGCGGTGACGGCGTGGGCGCTGCTCGGCTCGTACGACTGGAACAGCCTGCTGACCCGGCGCGACGGCTTCTACGAGAGCGGCGTGTTCGACGTGCGCGGGCCGGAGATCCGGCCGACCGCGCTTGCCCACCTGATCCGCGATCTGGCGACGACCGGGCGGGCCGACCATCCGGCCTTCGACGGGCCGGGCTGGTGGCACCGCGAGGACCGCTTCCACTGGGCGCCGGCGCGCGGCTGCCCATACGTCGTCAGCCGCAACCGCTGGACCCCGCCGGCGCACGCGCCGCGCCCGCTGCTGATCGCCGGGGGCGGCGGCACGCTGGCCGACGCGGTGGCGCGGCTGTGCGTGGTGCGCGGGCTGGAGTTCCGGCTGCTGCCGCGCGCCGAGCTGGACCTGTCCGACGCCGGCAGCGTCCACGCCGCGCTGGCGCGGCACCGGCCATGGGCGGTGGTGAACGCCGCCGGCCGCACGCGGGTGGACGAGGCCGAGGTCCGCACCGAACGCGCGCGGCGCGACAACGTCCACGCCGCCGAGGTGCTGGCGCGCGCCTGCGCGGCGGCCGGCGTGCCGCTGCTGGGGTTCTCGACGCACCTCGTGTTCGACGGCGCGGCCGACAGGCCTTACGCCGAGGGCGACGCGGCCCGGCCGCTGAACGCCTACGCCCGCGGCAAGCTGGAAGCAGAACGTGCCGTGCTGGCGGCGCATCCGGACGCCCTGGTGGTGCGCGCCGGGGCGCTGTTCGGCCCCTGGGACGAGCGCAACGACGCCACCCGCGCCATCCGCGCGGTGGCGAGCGGGCGCTACTTCTCGGCGGCGTGCGACGTGACGGTGTCGCCGACCTACCTGCCGGATCTGGTGAACGTGGCGCTCGACCTGCTGATGGACCGGGAGCGGGGTGTCTGGCACCTCGCCAACACCGGTGCCGTGACCTGGGCCGATTTCGCCCGCGCCGCCGTGCGCGGGGCGGGGCTCGACCCGGAACGCGTGCTGGGCGTGCCGGCGGCCGACCTGGGGTGGATCGCCGAACGGCCGGCGTACAGCGCCCTGCGCTCCGAGCGCGGCGCGGGCTTGCCGTCCTTGGACCACGCGCTGCACCGCTATCTGGCGGAACGCGAGGCGTCTGGGATGGAGGTGACTGGCACGCTGGAGGCGGCGTCGGCGTGATCCTCCTTTCCCCAGAGGGGAGAGAGTAAAGGCGCTCGTTTCAAATACCACCAAATCGTATTCGCAAAAGTATTCTCTCCCACCCTGCTTGGAAAAGCATTCGTGGGACATTTGCCGAAGTTCAGATTCACTTAATCCCCTGCGGTCAGTCTGGCCTCAGACGCGTACACAGTCACAGGGGTTGTCATGCTGCCGATCGTCAGAAGGGTGTTGAGCCTGTTCCTGCCGTTCTGGAAGCCGCTCACCGCGATTTCAGCGCTCATCATGTTGCAGAAGGCCGGCGATTTGGTGGTGCCGTTGTTCGGCGGGCAGGTGATCGACGCCATGGCGCGCCATGAGCAGGTGCACGCCACCTACTACATGATCGCGACCGCCTTCGTGTTCTGGGTCTGCCACGGCAACGTGCTGCCCTACGTGCTGGGCCGCGTCGATCTCAGCGGGTTCCAGTACGCCGGGCCGCGGCATTTGGGCGTGAGCATGCTGAGGCGCGTGCTGAAGCAGCGCGTCGGCAAGAATGGCCGCGACACCGCCATGCAGCAGGCCATCGTCGAGCGCGGCGAGGTGGTGCTGGTGCAGTTCGTCAACGCCTTCGTCCGCACGGCCGTCCCGCTGACCATCCCGGCGGTGGTGACGGTGGCGCTGCTGCTCTGGTGGTACCCGCTGATCGGGCTGATCGCCATCGTCGGCGGCGCGCTGGACATCCTGGCGACCGTGTACCTCAACACCGTGCTGCAGCCGCTCTACACCCGCCTGCAGGAACTCGACTACGAACGCCAGCGCTGGCACACGCACGTCTTCCGCAACCTGCTGGGCATCGTCGTCGAGGGCAAGCAGCGCCAGTCGGTGCAGGAGTACGACGAGCGCTACGGCGCCTTCGCCGGCTTCGGCGAGTACACCGGCCGGCGTTTCCTGGCCTTCAACTTCGGGCGCGGGCTGATCGTCAACGTCACCAACCTGTGCACCTGGGTGGTGGGCGCGTGGTACGTGGACGGCGGCGTCTACTCCCTGGGCTATTTCCTGGCGTCGCTGAGCTGGTCCACCTACGTGCTGAACTGCGTCGGCGCCGGCATCGAGCTGCAGAAGCAGTGGATGGAGACCGTGCCCGCCATCCGCGCCTTCTTCGCGGAGATCGACGCCTGCGATCCGCCGGCCGACGCCCCGTCGGCGCCCGCTCCCGTCCTGGTGCCGCTGGCGGCGGAGTAGGCGGATCGAAGGGGCTAGACCCCCCTCCTTCTTTGCCAACCGCGCGGGCTGTGGCCTTAAGAGGGCATTAAGGGGTCGGGCGCAGGATGCGTTGCAGCACGAATTAACCATAAGGAGCGTTGGAGATGCCTGCCAAGCCCGTGTGGACCAAGATCTCGCCGCGCCACTTCCGCGTCCAGAACGGCGCCCGCCGCGTGGACATCACGTACGAGGGCGCCGGCTTCCAGAGCGCGTGGAGCGTCTACGCCGGCGGCAAGCTGGTGAACCGCCACCCCGGCTTCCTCGACGCCCGCGGCCTCGCGCTGAAGCTGGCGACCGAGAACACCTGATCGTTCAGCGCGGATAAACCAGCCGCGCCTCCGGGTGTTCGGCGGCCACCGCCGGCCACCAGGACGCCGGGTCCTCGACCAGCGCGATGATGCAGCCGCCGAACCCGCCCCCGGTCAGCCGCGCGCCCAGCGCGCCGTGCCTCAGGGCGGTCTCCACCAGCGCGTCGATCTCCGGCAGGGACACGGCGTAGTCATCGCGCTGCGAGGCGTGGCTCTCCACCATCAGCCGGCCGAACGCCGCCGCGTCGCCCCGTTCCAAGGCCGCGACGCCGTCGAGCACCCGGCGGTTCTCCGTGACGACGTGCCGGGCGCGGCGGTTCAGCGGTTCCGGCAACGCCGCGATGGCCGGCAGGTCGGCCACGTCGACATCCCTCAGGCTCTTCACCTTCAGCGCCGAAGCCGCCGCCTCGCATTCCGAGCGGCGCTGGCGGTAGCCGCCGTCGGTCAGCCGGTGTGCCACCCCGGAATGCACCACGGCCAGCGCGTGGCTCTTGGGCAGTTTCAGCAGCCGGTGTTCCAGCGAGCGCGTGTCGAGGAACAGCGCCTGTCCCGGCGTTCCCAGCGAGCTGACCATCTGGTCCATGATCCCGCAGGGCATCCCGACGTAGCCCGACTCCGCCCGCTGGCCGAGCTTCGCTACCTGCACGTCGTCGATCCTCAGGCCCAGCCACTCCCGCAGGGCTCGCAGCGTCGCCACCTCCAGCGCGGCGGAACTGGAGATGCCGGCGCCCATCGGCACGTCGCTGTCGATGGCGACGCGCACGCCCTCCACCGCCGCCCCCTCCTGCATCACGACGCGGACGCAGCCCAGCACGTAGTCCAGCCAGTCGCCGGCCGGCGGGGCGTCGAGCGCGCGGGTCTTGGTCTCGCCGAAGCGGGCGGCGTGCGCCTCGATCATCCCGGCCGGGCCGGGGCCGACCGCCACCGTGGTGACGTAGGGCAGGGGGGTGGGCAGCACGAACCCGTCGTTGTAGTCGGTGTGCTCGCCCAGCAGGTTGGCGCGGGCCGGCGCCCTGGCGACGGCGGTCGGCGTGGCGACGAAGACCTCGGAGAACAGCGCGCTCATGGCGTGACCTCGCGCAGGCGGGCGGCCATCTGCTCGGGCAGGCCGTCCACCAGGAACATGCCCGCCCCCTGCTCGCACCCCGCCAGGTACTTCAGCCGGTCGGCGGTGCGCAGGAACGGGTAGATCTGGATGTGGAAATGGAAGTGCGCCTCCTCGCCGCGCGGTGCCGCGTAGAGGATGCACAGGTAGGGCATCGGCTTGCCGTACAGCCCGTCGAGGCGCGCCACCACCTCGCCCAGCACCGCGGCGAAGGCGCGCACGTCGGCGTCGTCGAAGGTCCACGGGCCGGGGTGGAAGGCCCGCGGCATGATCCACACTTCGGACGGGAAGCGCGCGCAGGGCGGCACGAAGGCCACCGCCCGGTCGTTGCCGGCGATGTCGTAGGCGCCGCCGATGCGGTCGCGCAGCTCGGTCAGCACGGGACCCTTGCGGAACGCCTCGACCAGCGGCGCCACCGCGGGCGGCACGAAGGGGAAGGCGTAGATCTGGCCGTGCGGGTGGTGCAGGGTGACGCCGATCTCCTCGCCGCGGTTCTCGAAGGGCATGACGAAGGCGACCTCCGGCATCGCCAGCAGGTCGCGGTAGCGGTCGGCCCACACCCGCACCATCAGCTCGCGCCGCTCCGCCGGCAGCCCGGCTACGGTGCCGCTGTGCGCCGCGCTGTAGACCACCACCTCGCACTGCCCCTTGGCGGGCGCGGTGGGGATGGGCAGCTCGGGCGGGGCGGGCGCGTCGGGGTGGAAGGCGGGGAAGCGGTTCTCGAACACCGCGATCTCGAAATCGGCGAACGGGATCTCGCCGGGAAAGCCGCCGGGTTGGACCGGGCAGAGCGGGCAGAACTCGGCCGGCGGCTTGAAGGTGCGTTCCTGTCGGTGGCTGGCGTAGCCGACCCATTCCCCGCGCAACGGGTGCCAGCGCAGGTGCGGCTGCGGCGCCGGGCCGGGTTCCAGCTCCTCGGTCAGCGGCAGTTCGTGGGGGCGCCAGCCGTACAGGAAGAGCTTGCGCCCGTCCGCCTTCACGTGCGTGCGCCTGTGAACCTGCGTCGATGCCGTCACGGTCGTCTCCGGCGTTGCGGGGCCCGATACAGAACAGCCGGTGGGGGCGGGTGTCGCGGGCATGACCGCCTGGACAGGGCACGCCTGGAAAGGGCCCGCCTGGACGAGAAGGGCGGCAGCCGCGCGAGGGGGAGGCGCGGCTGCCGCTCGACGGGCACGGCGGTCGGGGGGAGACCGCCGCACCGACCACCCGGCGTGCACGGGCGGTTCTTCGCGGGTTGGGGAGGACCCGTGCGTTGACAACGCGGGAGACGCCGCAGCCGTGACGGCGTTCGGAGGCGATATGTCGGATGGGAGGGCAGGGCGATTTTCTGCGAAACCTCCTCCGCGCATCCGGTGTTGGTCCGGCTGAACGACCCCGCCCATCGATCCGGGAGGCCGCCGTGCCCGACACCCTGATGCACGACCCCGCCGCCGACGCCGAGCAGGAGCAGCTGATATCCGCCGCCGAGGCGCTGCGCCGCGCGGCGGCGCTGGTGGAGCGCGACGTCGAAGCGTCCGGCACGCGTCGAAGTCTGACCGGCGGCGAGTACGATGCCGCGGCGCTCCTGCTCACGGCGGAGGCGTTCGGTGCGCTGATGGAGGCCGCAGCGCTCTACGACGCGGCCGGCGACGGCTGACCGTGGCATCGCGCGGCGTGGGCTTCGAAAGCCGGCGCCGCTTGACCTGAGTCAAACGTCATACGGCCGATCGTGTTATGGTTCCTCCACGCTTTATGCGTTTCCTCCCTTAGACTCGAGGCCGCTGCTCACCGCAGCGGCCTTTTTTCTGTCCAGATGCCTCGCCCCGGCAGCCGGTCGCGGTCGTGCGGGCGGTCGAGGTCGATGAGCGGCCCCTTGGGCACGATCAGCGTCGGGTTGATCGCCGGGTTGACGTAGTAGCCGCGCTTGATGTGCTCGACGTTCACCGTCGCCCGGATGCCCGGCCACTGGTACAGCTCGCGCAGATAGTTGGACAGCGCCGGATAGTCCTCGATGCGCCGGAGGTTGCACTTGAAGGCGCCGTGGTAGGCGACGTCGAAGCGCACCAGCGTGACGAACAGCCGCCAGTCGGCCTCGGTGAGGAACTCGCCCGCCAGATAGCGGCTGGCCGACAGGCGCTGCTCCAGCGTGTCCAGCGTGTCGAACAGGGCGGTCACGGCCTCGTCGTAGCTGGCCTGGGTCTTGGCGAATCCGGCGCGGTACACGCCGTTGTTGACGGTGGCGTAGATGCGCTCGTTCCAGGCGTCGATCTCCCCCCGCAGCGGCGCGGGGTAGAGGTCGAGGGTGTTGCCGGTCAGCCCGTCGAAGGCGGTGTTGAGGATGCGGATGATGTCCGCCGACTCGTTGTTGACGATCCGCCCTTCCGTCCGGTCCCACAGCACCGGCACCGACACCTTGCCGGTGTAGGTCGGGTCCGACGCGGTGTAGAGCTGGTGCAGGTGCTGGAAGCGGCCGACCTTGGGGCCGGCGTCCGGCGGCTCGGTGAAGGTCCACCCCTGCTCGCCGATCACCGGCTCCGCCACCGAGACGCCGACGACGCCCTCCAGCCCCTTCAGCGTCCGGAAGATCAGCGTGCGCGACGCCCATGGGCAAAGATAGGCGACGTAGAGGTGATAGCGCCCGGCCTCGGCCGGCAGCGTGCGCGTGCCGTCGGCGGCGGGCGCGCCGTCCGCGGTGATCCAGCCGCGGAAGCGCGTCGGCTCCCGCTGGAAGGCGCCGTCCTTGATCTCGCTCGCCGCGATCGGTCCCTTGACCCACGCGCCGTTCACCAGGCCGGGCATCGTTCGTTCCCTTCGAAATCGACCAGTCGGTGCGATCCTAACAGGGCGTTGCGGGCTTTGCTTCGCGGGATTCGCCGGTCAGCCGTTCCAGGCACGCGGCCAGCTGGCGCGGCGTGACCGGCTTGAGGATGATGTTGCAGTCGTGTTCGGCGGCGTCGCGGGCGCACTCGGCGCCGGTCTCGCCGGTCAGGATGATGCCGGGCAGCGGTCGGCCGGTGCGCTCGCGGATCGCCCGCACGGCGTCGGTGCCGACCGCGCCGCCGCGCAGACGGTAGTCGGCGATCACCAGGTCCGGCGTGCGGCCGTCGGCCGACAGGCGGTCGAGCGCCTGGTCGATGGAGCCGGCGATCAGCGTCTGGTAGCCGCAGGATTCCAGCGTCGCCCGCAGGCCGAGCAGCACGATGGCGTCGTCGTCCACCAGCACCACCAGCTTGCCGTCGCGCGGCGTCTCGGCCTGCGGCTCGGGGACCGGCGCCGGGAGCGGCGAGGCCGCATCCCGCGGCAGACGGACCGAGAACACCGAGCCGCGCCCCGGCGCCGAGCGCACCGCCACCGGGTGGTCGAGGATTCCCGACAGCCGCTGCACGATGGCGAGGCCGAGGCCCAGCCCGCGCGCCTTGTCGCGGCTGGGGTTGCCGATCTGGTGGAACTCCTCGAAGATGCGGTCGAGCTGGTCCGGGGCGATGCCGATGCCGGTGTCGCGCACCTCGATCAGCACGGCGTCGCCGTCGATGACGCAGTCCACCACGACGCCGCCGCGCTCGGTGTAGCGGATGGCGTTCTCGACGAGGTTGCGCACCATGCGGCCGAGCAGCATCGGGTCGCTGCGCACCTGCACGTCGCAGTGCTCGCCGATGCGCACGTCGAGCCCGCGGGACGCCGCCACCGGCTGGTACGCGGCGACGATGTCGTCGAGGAGGGGGCGTACCGGCAAGGCTTCCACCCGCGGTTCGATCACGTTGGCGTCGAGCCGGGACACGTCGAGCAGGCTGTCCAGCAGGCCCTTCAGCGTGTCCAGCCCGCGCTCCAGCATGGCAAGCATGTCCTGCCCCTGCGGGTCGTCCAGCCGGGAGCGCAGGGCGCCGGCGAACAGGAACATCGACTGCATGGGCTGGCGCAGGTCGTGGCTGGCGGCGGCGAGGAAGCGCGATTTCGCCTGATCGGCCTGCTCCGCGGCGGTGCGCGCCTCCTCCAGCGCCTGCTCGGCCTGCCGCCGCCCGGTGATGTCGCGCGACACGGCGACCACCGCGTGGACCGCGCCGTCCGGCCCGGCCAGCGGGTTGAGGCGGTACTCGTGGCGGCGCGGCTCGTCGGGGCGGTGGTGGGTGACCTCCCCGGTGGTGCCGGCGCCGGTGTCGAGGACCTCGCGGTGGAGGGCTTCGATCACCGCCGCCTCGTCGGGCGGCAGGCCGAGGTCGCTCCAGGTGGCGATCCGGTCCGCGGAGGCGGTGGTGCCGAAGTCGCGCAGTGCGGATGGGCTGGCGTAGAGCAGCGCGCCGGAACGGCCGATCATGAAGACGTGGTCGTCGATGCTCGACAGGATGCCGTGGAAGCGGTCGTTGAGCGCCTGGAGGGCGTCGGTGCGCTCGCGCACCTGGCGCTCAAGCCCGCCGGCGAAGCGCTGCATCTCCTCGGCGAGTTGGATGCGGCGGGTCAGCGTGGCGTTGAAGGTGCGGCCGATCAGCGCGAGCCCCGCGGTGAAGATCAGCACCAGCGCGCCCATGCTGACGCTGATGCGCGTGCCCTCGATGAACAGCCGCAGAGCCATCGGCAGCACGCTGGCCAGCAGGTAGGCGTAGAAGGTGGGCAAGTGGCTCGCCTGCCCGGTGACCGCCCCCGCCGCCATGCCGGCGACGACGAAGGCGACCAGCAGCACCGTCAGGGGGCGCTCGAAGTCCATGAACAGCAGCGCCGTGGCGCCCCACAGCGCCGCCGACGCCGCCGAGGCGACTGCGAAGCGGAGGCCCCACGGGGCCATCCCGGCGTCGTCCGGCCGGCGCCGCACGTACCAGCCCCACAACGCGGCGCGCAACGCGGTGACCAGCGCCAGCGCGCCCATCCACAGGGTGAGCGCCGGTGCCGTCGCCGGCTCCCACAGCGCGAAACCGACCAGGGCCGCGTTCGCGACGTTGATCGCCAGCACCAGCGGCATCTGCCGGTACAGAAGGCGGACACGTTCCGCGGTGACGGTCTGGCTGTGGTCGTGCATGCGCGTGCCGGCCCCCGCCATCTCGAAAGGGTTAATGAATTCTTGCACACTCGATAGGGTTGGCAAGCAACCGTCAGCAGTCAAGATGATTCGAATATGTCCGGGCAAAGGTCAAGGTTAGGTTGGTGGTAGCGCCCAACCAGAACACTCAATAGGCGCAGATTTCAAAATAAAATTTGCCGGAATTATGGAGATGTTTTTGCGTGGATTTTTCGCGCCTTTGTGGGCGTTGGCTAGCCGGTCGCCCGATCTTCGACGTCCAGCCCGCGATGCGTCAGGCCGCGGAAGTTCGGCATCAGCGACAGCAACTCGCGGGTGTAGGGATGCTGCGGGCTGACGAACAGCTCCTCGGTGGGCGCCACTTCCAGCAGCTGGCCGAAGCGCATGACGCCGACCCGGTCGCACATCTGCCGGATCACCGGCAGGTCGTGGCTGATGAACAGCATGGTCAGGCGCAATTCCTCCTGCAGATCCTTCAGGAGGTTGAGGATCTGCGCCTGGATCGAGACGTCGAGCGCCGAGGTCGGCTCGTCGCAGATCAGGAAGCGCGGGCGCGTCGCCAGGGCGCGGGCGATGACGATGCGCTGGCGCTGGCCGCCGGAGAACTCGTGCGGGTACTTCTCGGCGGCCTTGGCGCCGAGGCCGACGTGGTCGAGCAGGTCGCGGACGATCCGGTTCACCTCGGCCCGGCTGCCGGCCAGCTTGTGGAAGCGGATCGGCTCGGCGACGATGTCGAGCACGCGCATGCGCGGGTTCAGCGACGAATACGGGTCCTGGAAGACCATCTGGATCTGCCGGCGGAACGGGTTCAGGTCGCGGTCGCGCTTCAGCGCGGTCACGTCCGTTCCGTCGAAGACCACCGAGCCGCCGGACGGGCGGTAGAGCTGGGTGATCAGACGGGCGATGGTGGACTTGCCGCTGCCGCTCTCGCCGACCAGCCCGAAGGTCTCGCCCTCGCGGATGGCGAAGGTGACGCCCTTCACCGCGTCCACGTAGCGCCGGTTGCGCTCCAGCCACGCGCTGTTCAGCGGGAAGCGGATGGACAGGTCGCGCAGCTCCAGCAGCGGGCCGTCGTGCTGGCGTTTGAAGTCGCGGCTGCGGCCCAGCCAGTGGTCCTTGAGGCTGATGGCGGCGGGCTTCTCCGCGATGCCCTCGATGTAGTCGACGTAGGGGAAACGGTGCAGGCGCACGTCGGGGCGCGGCACCGCGCCGATCAGCGCGCGGGTGTAGGGGTGGTCCGGGTCGCCGAGGATCTTCGACGTCGGGCCTTCCTCCACCACCTTGCCGCGGTACATGACGGCGACGCGGTCGGTGATCTCGGCGATCACGCCCATGTCGTGGGTGATGACGATCATGCCGACGCGCTTCTCCGCGCACAGCCGCTTCAGCAGCGTCAGGATCTGCGCCTGGATGGAGACGTCGAGCGCCGTCGTCGGCTCGTCGGCCACCACCACCTCCGGCTCGGCGCACAGGGCGAGCGCGATGACGACGCGCTGGCGCATGCCGCCGGAGAACTGGTGCGGGTAGAGCCTGATGCGCAGCTCCGGCTCCGGAATGCCGACCTGACGCAGCAGGTCCACGGCGCGCGCCTGCGCGGCGCGCGCGTCGAGGCCCAGGTGCACGCGGATGGTCTCGACCAGCTGGCTCTCGATGGTCTGCAGCGGGTCGAGCGAGGTCTGCGGGTCCTGGAAGATCATGGAGATGCGCCGGCCGCGGATGCGCCGCTTGGCGGCGTCGTCCAGGTCGTCGATGCGCTTGCCGTCCAGGCGGATCTGCCCCGCGCCGATGCGGCCGGGCGGCTCCAGCAGGCCGATGACGGCGTTGCCGATGGTGGACTTGCCGGCGCCGGACTCGCCGACCACGCCGAGGATCTCGCCGGGCTGGACGGCGATGGTCACCCCGTTCACGGCGACGAAGGTGCCGCGGCGGCTGGGGAATTCGACCGACAGGTTCTCGACGTCGAGGAGCGCCATGCCCCCACCTCACCGGAGCTTGGGGTTGAGGGCGTCGCGCAGCCAGTCGCCCAGCAGGTTCACCGAGAGAACCAGCAGGACCAGCACGACGCCGGGGAAGATGGAGATCCACCACTCGCCGCTGAACAGGTAGTCGTTGCCGATGCGGATCAGCGTGCCGAGCGACGGCGTGGTCGGCGGCACGCCGACGCCGAGGAAGCTCAGCGTCGCCTCGGTGATGATCGCCAGCGCCAGGTTGATGGTGGCGATGACCAGCACCGGTCCCAGCACGTTGGGCAGGATGTGCCGCCACAGGATCGCCACCGGGCCGATGCCGATGATGCGGGCGGCCTGCACGTACTCCTTGCGGCTTTCCACCATCGCCGCGCCGCGCACGGTGCGGGCGTACTGCACCCAGTTGGAGATGCCGATGGCGAACACCAGCACGTACACCGCCATGTGCTCCTGCGCCTCGCGCGGCAGCACGCCGCGCGCCACGCCGTCGATCAGCAGCGCGATCAGGATGGCGGGGAAGGAGAGCTGCACGTCGGCCACCCGCATGATCGCCGCGTCCACCCGGCCGCCGAGATAGCCGCTGACCAGCCCCAGCGTCACCCCGATCACCACCGCCAGCAGCACCGAGGCGAAGCCGACCAGCAGCGAGATGCGGGCGCCGTAGAAGATGGCGGAGAGCACGTCGCGCCCCTGGTCGTCGGTGCCCAGCAGGAAGGCGGGGTCGCCGTCCTTCATCCACACCGGCGGCAGGTGGGCGCTCATGATGTCGAGCGACGCGAGGTCGAAGGGGTTGTGCGGGGCCACCAGCGGGGCGGCCAGCGCGCCGGCGATCAGCACCAGCGTCAGCAGGGCCGAGACTAGCGCCGTCGGCGTGCGGATGAAGCTGTGCCAGAGGTCGCTGTCGGTGAAGCCGTTCAGGAAGCTCATGCCGCCCTCCGGGTGCGCAGGCGCGGATCGACGGCGAAGTACAGCAGATCGACCACCAGGTTGATGGCGACGAAGAAGAAGGCGACCATGCACAGGTACGCCGCCATCACCGGGATATCGACGGTGGTGATCGCCTGGATGAACAGCAGGCCCATGCCGGGCCACTGGAACACGCTCTCGGTGATGATGGCGAAGGCGATGATCGAGCCCAGCTGCAGGCCGGTGATGGTGATGACCGGCACCAGGGTGTTCTTCAGCGCGTGGCGGAAGTGCACCAGCCGGCTGGGCAGGCCGCGGGCGTGGCAGAACTTGATGAAGTCGGTGCGCAGCACCTCCAGCATCTCCGAGCGCACGAGGCGCATGATCAGCGTCATCTGGAACAGCGCCAGCGTGAAGGCCGGCAGGATCAGGGACTGCAGGCCCGACTTGGTCAGCAGCCCGGTCGTCCAGCCGCCGACGTCGACCACCTCGCCGCGCCCGAAGGTCGGCAGCCAGCGCAGCACCACGCCGAACAGCAGGATCAGCAGGATGCCGATCAGGAAGGTCGGCAGCGACACGCCGATCAGCGACAGCGACATGAAGCCCCGCGACAGCAGCCCCTTGGGCTTCAGCGCCGTGTAGACGCCCATCGGGATGCCCAGCAGCAGCGCCAGCGCCATGGAGACGATGGACAGCTCCAGCGTCGCTGGCAGGCGCTCGGCCAGCAGCTCGCGCACCGGGCGGCGGTGGCGGTAGGAGATGCCGAACTCGCCCTGCGCGGCGTCGGCGACGAAGCGGCCGTACTGCACCAGGAACGGGTCGTTGAGGCCGAGGCGCTCGCGCAGTTCCTCGCGCTGCTGCAGCGTGGTGTCCTGCCCGGTCATGGCGTTGACCGGGTCGCCCACGTAGCGGAACAGCGAGAACGCGATCAGCGCCACGGTCAGGATGACCAGGACGGATTGCAGCAGGCGCTGGAGGATGAAGGTGAGCATGGGGCTCCTTCACTCCCTCTCCCCTCCGGGGAGAGGGTCGGGGTGAGGGGGATCACGGGGGACGGCGAACGTCCGCGGCGAAGGAACACCGCAACCTAAAACTCTACCCCGAGGGGGGAAGGGATTAAGATATCGGAAACACCGACGAG
>NZ_JBOZRT010000156.1:0-26135 GCF_050789165.1 Azospirillum sp. | reverse complement strand
CGTCGCGGAAGCGGTCGACCACCGCGACGTCGGTGATGCCGCGCGCGGCCAGCCCGGCCACGAGGTTCGACCCGATGAATCCGGCCCCGCCGGTGACGACGATCATGCGCCCGCGACTCCTTGTGCGTCCTGGCGCGGGTTATAGGGTCTGCCCCGCCGCCCCGCAAGGCGTTGACCGGTGCGCGCCGCGGGCGCAGGATGCGGCGCATGAGCGACACCCCACCCCGGAAGTCCCTGCACCTGCGCGCCGACCCGGCCCGGCACCGGGCGATCCGGCACGCCGCCGCCGTGTCCGGACGGACCGTGACCGCCTTCGTGCTCGACAGCGCGTGCGCCGCGGCCTATCAGACGCTCGCGGGGCAGCCGGACTTCGCGATGCAGGACGCGGATTGGGAGCACGTCCTCGGCCTGCTGGGCCGGCCGGCCGCCGACCGCGACCGGCTGGGCATCCTGCTCGGCCGTCCGGTGTGACCGTAGCCCCGTGACGGGATGGCGCCCCGGGCGTTGAATCCGGGCGGCGGCACGCCTTAGTATGATGGAATGGCCCGGCGACGGGCCGAAGACACGGGATCGAATCGATGCAGGTCGACAACAAGCTTCTCGACGATCTGGCCCGCGTGGCCGGCGGTGCGCTCGGCGCGCTGTCCAATCTGCGCGAGGAGGCGGAGGCGCAGATGCGCCAGCAGTTCGAACGCATCCTGTCGCGCATGGACATGGTGTCGCGCGAGGAGTTCGATGCCGTCCGCGCCATGGCCGCCAAGGCCCGCGAGGAACAGGAAACCCTGGCCGAACGCGTCGTCGCGCTGGAGGCCACCGTCGCCACCCTGCTGGCGGAGCACCAGCTGCGCCACGAGGAAGCGGCGCCGAAACGCCGCGCCCCCGGCCACGCGCACGACGCGCCCACCATCCATCCCGGTGGCGCCAAACCCTGACCGTCCGGCCCTCCGGAACCACCCGTAACTTCCGCGGGCGCGCGGACGAATCCTGTTGCGCGCCCGCGGTGCTTTTGGCACGTTGCTTCTTGTAGTAGCCCCCGCGTGTTAATCCACAAGATCTCGGGTCATAGTCCCACACCCTGGGCGCCCGACGTCAGGGGTCCGGTGCCGTCCATCGCGCCTTCAGAGGAGGACGCAGACCATGTCGGCCGTAGCCGTCGAAACCCCCGTGACCATCCGCAATCCCCTCGACGTGGTCGAAGAGATCGTCACCGCCAACGAGTGGCCGTTCGAGCGCGCCGGCGAGGACGAGCTGATCGTCGAGATCGGCGGCCGGTGGTGCGACTACCGCCTGTACTTCGTCTGGCAGCCGGACGTCTGCGCGATGCAGTTCTCCTGCCAGTTCGACATGAAGGTCCAGTCCAACCGCCGCAGCGCCGTGTCCGAGCTGCTGGGCGAGGTGAATTCGCGCCTGTGGCTGGGTCACTTCGACGTGTGCAGCGAGGAGCACACCCCGATGTTCCGCCAGACCACCCTGCTGCGCGGCTCGCGCGGCGCCACGGTGGAGCAGCTGGAGGACCTCGTGGAGATCGCGCTGTCGGAGTGCGAGCGATTCTACCCCGCCTTCCAGTTCGTCATCTGGGGCGGCAAGACCGCGTCGGAGGCGGTGTCCGCCGCCATCCTCGACACCATGGGCGAAGCATAACAACGGGGGCCTGAGCGCGATGGGTGCGACTCTCCTGCTGGTCGGCTGCGGCAAGATGGGCGGCGCGATGCTCGACGGCTGGCTGAAGGCCGGCACGGTGGAGCGCGTCGTGATCGTCGAGCCCGGCGGGATGACGCACGCGCACCCGGCGGTCACCGTCGTCGGCAGCGCGCCGGAGCTGCCGTCCGGCTTCGCGCCCGACGTGGTGGTGCTGGCGGTCAAGCCGCAGGTGATGGACAACGTGGTGCCGGCCTACGCCGGGCTGGCCGGGCCGAAGACGGTCTTCCTCTCGATCGCCGCCGGGAAGACCGTCGATTATTTCCACCGCCACCTCGGCGGTGCCGCCGCCATCGTGCGCGCCATGCCCAACACCCCGGCCGCCATCGGCCGCGGCATCACCGTCGCCGTTCCCAACGACAGCGTCAGCACCGCCCAGCGCGACCTGTGCACGGCGCTGTTGTCCGCGGTCGGCGAGGTCGCCTGGGCCGAGGACGAGTCGCAGATGGATGCGGTCACCGCCGTGTCCGGCAGCGGCCCTGCCTACGTCTTCCTGCTGGCCGAGGCGCTGGCCGCCGCCGGCGAGGCCGCCGGCCTGCCCGCCGACCTGGCGCAGCGTCTGGCCCGCGCTACCGTGTCGGGGGCCGGGGAGCTGCTGCACCAGTCGCCGCAGGCGCCGGCGCAGCTGCGCGAGGCGGTCACCAGCCCTGGCGGCACCACGCGCGCCGCGCTCGACGTGCTGATGGCGCCGGACGGCATGACCGCGCTGATGACCCGCGCCGTGGCGGCGGCCACGAAGCGGTCGAAGGAACTGGCGCAGTAGGCTACCGCCCGAACACCCGCTCGGCGATCAGCGCGCCGACGTCGTCATCGGTGTTCTCGTCGCCGTTCATCATCAGCACCAGCAGCGTGTCGCGCTTCGGGAAGTACCAGAACTCGGCGCGGAATCCGGCGTAGCGGCCGGCATGGCCCCAGCGCGGGCCCCAATCGGACTCCTCGACGACGATGCCGTAGCCGTAGCCCTCGTCGGTGTCCTCGCCGGCGCGGTCGGTGACCATCTCCTTGACCAGATCCGGGAGGAGCAGCGTACCCTGGGCGCGGAACAACGCGTTGGCGAAGCGCTCCAGGTCGGCCGCGGTGGTGGTGACCGGCGCGTCGCCGAGCGGGCTGGCGTAGGCGACGACGCTGGCGTCGGAGCGCACGCCGCGAGCATCCGGGCGGCGGTAGCCGTGCGCCACGCCGGGATCGTTCGGGTCGGCGCCGACCGAGGTGTCCGCCATGCCGGCCGGACGCAGCACCCGCTCCGCCAGCGCCTCGGCGAAGGGCTTCCCGTCGATCCGCTCCAGGATGTGGCCGAGCAGGATGTAGTTGGTGTTCGAGTAGGCGTAGGCTCCGGGTGGCGTCGGCTTGCGGCAGGGAGCGGACTCGATCACCTCCTCCGCCGTCCAGCGCGGGCCGGGGTGGACGGCGGACACCAGAGCGCTGTTGCGCAGGCAGTCCGGCACGCCGGAGCGGTGCGCCAGCAGGTCGGCCAGCGTGGCGCCCTCCAGGTTGGTCAGACGCACCGCCGCAGGGTGGCCGACCAGCGCCGCCGCCGGGTCGCTCAGCGCCGCCCTTCCTTCCTGCACCAGCCGCAGCACCGCCACGGCGGTGAGCATCTTGCCGACCGAGGCGACATGGAAGCGCGTCTGCGCGGTGACCGGCCGCTTGCTGCGCAGGTCGGCGACGCCGGCCACGGCCAGATCACGCCGGTCAGCCGAGGAGACCAGGAGCACGCCGCCGGGCGCGGCGTAGCGCGCCAGCAGCTCCCGCAGGATGGCGTCCGCGTCGGCGCGGGCCGAAACGGGCAGCGTCAAGAAAATGAAGAGAGCGAGGATGCGCGTCATCCCGTCATGAGGCCGGAGGCAACGGCGGGCAGGCAATGGGGGTGCGGTCATAGGACCGTTTGCTGCCCCCTCCCTGGCCCCCGTGTTGCGGTGGAGGGGAGGACGGTAGAGTTCCCTCTCCCGCGCAGCTCTCGCGCAAGCTTCGCTTGCGCTGACGCTCTCGGCGGATCCTCCGGATCTGCCGAGAGCGGAGGAGGGTCAGGGAGGGGGCAAGGAGTCTCAGTACCCGTCCCGCTGGCGCAGCTTGTAGCGTTGCAGCTTGCCGGTCTCGGTGCGCGGCAGCGCCTCGATGAACTCCAGCGCGCGGGGGTACTTGTAGGGCGCAATGCGGGCCTTCACGAAGTCCTGCATCTCGCGCATCAGCTCCGGCCCCGGCCGGAACGGCGGGCGGACCACGACGAAGGCCTTGGGGATGGAGCCGCGCAGGCCGTCCGGCGTGGCGATCACCGCCACCTCGTCCACCGCCGGGTGCTCCATCAGCACCTCCTCGATCTCCAGGCCGGAGATCTTGTAGCCGGAGGAGACGATCAGGTCGTCCATGCGCCCCTGGTACCAGAACACCCCGTCCTCATCGACGCGCACCGCGTCGCCGGTCAGGTTCCAGCCCTCGCGGACGTAGAGCGCCTGCCGCTCGTCGGCGAGGTAGCGGCACCCCGTCGGCCCGCGCACCGCCAGCCGCCCGACCTGCCCCGGCGGCAGCGGCGCCAGATCGTCGTCCACCACCATCACCTCGTAGCCGGGCACCGGGCGGCCGGTGGCGCCGGGGCGGACGGCGCCCGGCTCGGCGTGCAGGAAGGCGTTGAGCATCTCGGTGGTGCCCAGGCTGTCGAGGATCTCCAGCCCGGTGACCGCCTGCCACGCGGTGAAGGTCGCCTCCGGCAGCGGCTCGCCGGCCGAGACGCAGGCGCGCAGGCTGTCGGGAGGCTGCGCCTCCCCCTCCTCGATCAGCGCGGTCATGGCGCGGTAGACGGTGGGAATGGTGAAGCACAGCGTCGGCCGGTGCGCGGCGATGGCGGCGAGCAGCCGCTCCGGCGACGGCCGGTCGAGCAGGACCGCCGACGCACCGGCGCGCAGCGGGAACAGCAGCAGCCCGCCCATGCCGTAGGCGAAGGCGACGGTCGGCGTGCCGCAGAACACGTCGTCCGGCCCGGTGCGCAGCAGCCGCTTCGGCGACAGGTCGGCGACCGCCAGCAGGTCGCGGTGGAAGTGCGCCGTCGCCTTCGGCCGCCCGGTGGTGCCGGAGGTGAAGGCGATCAGCGCGATGTCGTCGGCCGCGGTGTCCACCGCCTCGAACACCGGGTCGAGCCCGGCGATGGCCGCCTCCAGCCCGTCGCTTCCCCCGACGGCCCCGTTGAAGCGCAGCAGGGTTTTCGGCAGCCCGTCGAGTTCGGCGGTGAAGCCGGCGTCGCACAGCGCCAGCCGGACCTCCGCCGCCTCCACCATGTGCGACAGCTCCGCCCGGCGCAGCAGCGGCATGGTCGGCACCGCGATGCCGCCGGCCTTGACCACCGCCAGCCAGCACGCCGCCAGCATCGGCGTGTTCGGCCCGCGCAGCAACACCCGGTTGCCGGGCACCAGCCCGTGCGCCTCCACGAGATGGCGGGCGATGCGGTTCACCGTGTCGTGCAGCCGGCCGTAACTCCAGGCGCCGGTCGGGGCGATCAGGCAGGGGCGGTCCGCATGGCCGCGGGCGATCCAGGCGTCCAGCAGCTCGGCCGTGGCGTTCAGCCGCTCGGGATAGGCGAGCCCGGCCGCGTCCAGCCGCAGATCGGGCCACTGCTCCGGCGGCGGCAGCCGGTCGCGGGCGAAGGTGTCGATGTGGGCGCTGCCGCTCACCGTCCCCCTCCGCGCACCGAGCGCTTCAGCCGGTCCAGCAGCGCCAGCAGGGCCACCACCTCCTCGCGCTCCAGCCCGCCCATCAGGTCGGCCAGCCACGCCTGGTGCGCGTCGGCCATGCCGCGGAAGGCGGCGCGGCCGGAGGGGGTGAGCCGGACGAAATGCGTGCGGCGGTCGTAGGAGGCCGAGGCGCGCACCGCCAGCCCGTCCAGCACCAGCCGGTCGACGATGCCGGTGACGTTGCCGTTGGTGACCATCAGGCGCTTCGACAGCTCGCCCATGGTCAGCCCCTCGGGCGCCTTGTCGAGCAGCGCCATCAGGTCGTAGCGGGCCGGGGTGGTGTCGAAGGTCTCGCGCAGGCGGGTGCGCAGCTTCTGCCCGATCAGGGCGTCGCAAGCCGACAGCCGCAGCCACAGGCGCAGCTCCGGCCGGGCGGCGAGATCCGCCGCCGCCTCGACGTCGGTGGGGCCGTCGCCCTGTCCCTCGGCCGTCTCGTCAATGATGGCGGGGCCGCCAGCCTTCACCAATCCCCCTAAAGCGCTTTCTTGCTTATCGGCGGACACTGTAAGGGGCCGAGGCGCCGCGGAGGCATGCGTTGAACGAATGGTGGCTATCCCAACAACGGGCGCGAGCGCCTTGACCCATTAATAACTGATCAGCTATATAACCGTATGGCTATCAATTCGTCCCTCGACCTCAAGTTCGCCGCCCTTGCCGACCCGACCCGGCGCGCCATCCTGCAGCGTCTGGCCAAGGGCGAAGCGACGGTGTCCGAACTGCGCAAGCCGTTCCAGATCAGCCAGCCGGCCATCTCCAAGCACCTGAAGGTGCTGGAGAACGCCGGCCTGATCGAGAGCGGCCAGGACGCCCAGTCCCGTCCCCGCCGCCTCAACGTCGCGGCGCTGAACGAGACGGTGGATTGGGTCGACGGCGTGCGGACCCTGTGGAACGAGAGCTTCGACCGCCTCGACGACTTTCTGAAAACGATCCAGCAAACATCGAAGGAAGGGTGAGACCATGTCCCAGGAGGCTTCGGGGGCCGCCGGCCCCGTGTTCTCGATCTCGCGCGTCTTCGCCGCCCCGCGGCCGCTGGTGTGGCGGGCATGGACCGACCCGGCGATGCTGGCGCGGTGGTTCGGCCCGAAGGGCTGCACCGCCGCCATCCTGACCATGGACCTGCGCCCCGGCGGCTACCAGCACGCGCGCATGGAGATGCCCGGTGGGCTCGTGATCTGGGGCAAGTACGTGTACCGCGCGGTCGAGGAGCCGTCGCGGCTGGTCTGGGAGCACTCCTTCGCCGACGCGCACGGCAACGTGGTCCCCTCCCCCTTCGGCGGCGCATGGCCGCTGCGCCTGCTGTCGACAGTGACGTTCGAGGACCTCGGCGCGCAGGGAACGAAGATCACCGTCACCTGGGTTCCGATGGACGCCGCGGAGGAGGAGCGCACGGCGTTCGAGGACGGCAAGCCGTCGATGACCGGCGGCTGGACCGGCAGCTTCGAGCAGCTCGACGCGTTCCTGGCGGGCGTGACGGCGGCGTAGGCGCGCTCAGTCCGTTCCCAGGTACTGGTCGATCTCGGCCTGCTCCATGACGTGGGCGGTGCCGTGGATGATGCCGTTGGCGACCTGGATGATGCGGTGGATGATCTCCACCGACTGCCGGCAGTCCTCGCGCAGCCGGTCCGGGTCGCCACCGTGCACGTCGTTGCCGATGCGCTCCAGCGTGCGGCCCACCACCTGCGTCATCTGGGCGATGGTGTCCTCGAAGGGCTTGCGGAACTTGGGCGGCACATGCTCGTACGCCTCGATGGCCAGGGCCTTGTCGGAGAAGCCGCTGTCGCGGAAATGCTCCTGGTAGGTCTTCGGCTGCCAGAGGCGGCATTCCTCCAGCATGTCCGGCATGTCCGGCACCATCTCGATCAGCATCACGATCTCGTTGAAGTGATTGAGATAGTCGGTCGCCAACAGCGTCTTGTCGGAGATGTTGGTGCCGCGCACCTTCTCCCGCCACACCTCGAGATCGGCAAGCTCCGCCGGCGTCAGGCCGTCGGTGACCCGGGAATCGGTCGTCTGCTCGTCCATCGGCGGTCGGATTCCGGGGTTGGGGCGGGGCCGGCCTCTCATTACCGGGCGGGGACCGCAGGTGCAAGCACCGCGGGCAGCGCCCCCTGGGAAAAGAAAGGGCCGCCGGCAGCGTCCGTGCGACGGTGCGGCCGGCGGCCTCGAGGAACTGGCGGTTCAGGGAGGAATCACACCATTGCCGTCAGAAACAGACGACCCCGACCATTGTTCCGAAATTGCGTGCAGAACGAAAAATGCGCCGGCTCCGGAGATGTCCGGGGCCGGCGCACCACAGTTGGAACACTCGCCTCGCCCAAATCGGGCGAGCACCATCCTAAATTGAGAGGTCTTAGGCAATGGTTAAGCCGGACAACCATTGCGGCGGTCCGGTCACCGGGGCGCTGCAAGACCATCTCCAGGCCGGGCGTCCTTCGGCTTACTCCTTTTCGGTAAAAGCGGGAGTTACTTTGGAATTCCCTCGGGAAAAGCCGCGCCTAATGCGATAGGCCCGTTCCAATTCGGGAACCAAGCGCCGACATTTACTGCGACCGGAGGAACGGCGACGCTGCCGTTGCCGTGGCATCGCGATGAGGGACGGGGAAGGCATTATGGTGGAACGCACCCGCGAGTTGATGGCGCATCTGCCGTATCTGCGCCGTTACGCGCGCGCCCTGACGGGATCGCCGGCGCGCGGCGACACCCTGGTGACGCGCGCGCTCGAGCAGGTCCTGGACGACGGCGCCGGCCTGCCCGAAGGCGGCATCGCGCTGCGGCTGGCGCTGTACGCGCGGCTCAACGCCCTCGCCGACGAAGGGCAAGGCGGCCCCGGAGGCATCGAGCGCGGCTCGGCACACCCGGTGGAAGCGGCCCTCAACACGTTGGACGAGTCCGACCGCCGGCTCTACCTGCTGGTCAACCTGGAGGACGTGACGCTGGCCGACGCCGCCGACACGCTGGGTCTGGCGCCGGAGCGGGCGGTAGAGCGCCTGAACCACAGCCGCGAAGTGGTGCGCAACCACCTGACCGCGGTGATCCTGATCGTCGAGGACGACGCCATCATCGCCTTCGACCTGGCCGAGACGGTGCGCGGCATGGGCCACATCGTCTGCGGCAACGCCACCACCATGGACGAGGCGCTGGCGCTGGCGGCCGAGCACACGCCGACGCTGGCGTTGATGGACATCCGCCTCGCCGAGGGCGACAACGGCATCGAGGTGGCGCGCGAGCTGCGCCGGCAGCGCTTCCTGCCGGTGATCTTCGTCACCGCCTTCCCGGACGAGCTGGCCAAGCGCGGCCTGGAGCACCTGGGCCCGGTGATCCCCAAGCCCTTCACCCGCGACCAGATCGAGCAGGCGATCACCCGCGCGGTGTTCACCCCCGCCCCGGAAGAGGCCAAGGTGGCGGCACCGCCGGCGACCTGACGCGACGCCTTACTTGAACACCACCGTCCGGTTGCCGTTGATCAGCACCCGGTGCTCGACGTGGTACTTCACGGCGCGGGCCAGCACGACGTTCTCGATGTCGCGGCCCATCGCCACGAAGTCGTCGGGCGTCATGGTGTGGTCGACGCGCTCCACTTCCTGCTCGATGATCGGGCCCTCGTCGAGGCCGGACGTCACGTAGTGCGCCGTGGCGCCGATCAGCTTGACGCCGCGCGTGTAGGCCTGGTGGTACGGCTTGGCGCCGCGGAAGCTGGGCAGGAACGAGTGGTGGATGTTGATGGCGCGGCCGGACAGCTTCTCGCACAGCTCCGGCGACAGCACCTGCATGTAGCGGGCGAGCACGACGAGGTCGATGTTCTCCTGCTCGACGATCTCCCACAGCCGGGCTTCCTGCTGCGCCTTGGTCTCGGGCGTCACCGGCATGTGGTGGAACGGCACGTCGTGCCACGCCGCCAGCTGGTAGAAGTCGCGGTGGTTGGAGACGATGGCCGGGATCTCGATCGGCAGGTAGCCGATGCGGTAGCGGTACAGCAGGTCGTTCAGGCAGTGCCCGAACTTCGACACCATGATCAGCACGCGCTGGCGGCGGGTGGCGTCGTGCAGCTTCCACGTCATGCGGAAGGGATCGGCCACGACCTCCTGGAACGCCTTCGACAGGTCGGCGTGGCTCGGCCCCTTGCGGCCGGCCGCGAAGTGGACGCGCAGGAAGAACAGACCGCTGCCGCGGTCGCCGAACTGCGCGCTGTCGATGATGTTGCAGTTCCGCTCGGCCAGGAAGCCGGACACCGCGAAGACGATGCCGACCGTGTCGGGGCACGAGATGGTCAGGATGTATTCGGAACCGGTCTGGGACATGCGGAAAACCACGGGCTGGCTGGGGTGATGGGGCACCTCCCCTAGCACGATTGCCCGCCGGATGCACCCGGCAAGGTGCGGGGGACAGCCTCCCCGAAAAAACAAAGCCCCTTCCCCGGGCCCACCGGGAAAGGGGCGGATGCCCAGCCATCGAGGATGTCGGCCTCAGGCTTCGGGGAAGTGTTCCAGCTCCCGGCGCAGGTTGCTCACCTGGGCACGCAAAGCGACGAGACGGCCGACGTCGGGCGCCGGACGGCGCTCCTCCTCCACCAGCTGATCCTCGACCTCGCGCTGTTCCTGCCGGATGATGTTGAACAAGGCTTTCCTCAACATCGATGCCTCCGCGCTGCCAGTTCTTAAAATTTTAATCCGAATCGATTCATTCTTCAAGCGACCGTTCGGACGGCTCGGCGTCTACGGTCGACTTTGCCCCGATACGTCATGACAACGCTAGTTAACCTTGCGAAGTAGTTTGGCGGCGCTTGACAACACTTTTGCGCATGCGCATTGGTTAATGGCCGCAGGGCCGCCAGCGGAGACGTGGCCGGATCCACGGGTGTCGAACGCGACGCAACGTCGCACGGAACAGGGTTCGCATGAACAGAAGGCTTCTCCTCAACCTGTTGTGGTCGGTGCCGCTGGCCGGCGGCTTCGCCCGGACGGCGCTCGCGGTGCCGGCGCTGCCGGCGCGGCGGGCGGGCGTGCCGGTGGTGGTGCTCGACCCCGGCCACGGCGGCGTCGACCCCGGCGCCATCGGCCTGCACGGCACGCGGGAAAAGGACGTCACCCTCGACATCGCGCGCGAGATGGCGCAGCGCCTGGCGCGCGAGCATCAGGTCAAGGTGGTGCTGACCCGCGAGGCGGACCGCTTCCTGGCCATCGACGAGCGGGTCGAGATCGGGCGCGAGGCGCAGGCCGACCTGTTCGTCTCCATCCACGCCGACAGCGCGCCCACGAAGGAGGCGCGCGGCCTGTCCGCCTACACGCTGTCGGCCAAGGCGACGGACGGCTTCGCCGGCGCGCTGGCCAGCCGCGAGAACCGCGCCGACGCGGTGGCGGGGGTGGACTTGAAGGGGGCTAAGCCGGAGGTGCGCGCCATCCTCATGGACCTCGCCACCCGGCACACCGCCAAGGCGTCGCTGGTCGCCCGGCAATCCATCGTCAAGGGCGCCGGGCGCGAGCTGCGGCTGCTCGACAACCCGATGCGCGCCGCCAACTTCGCCGTGCTGAAGGCGCCGGACGTGCCGTCGGTGCTGGTCGAGACCGGCTTCCTGTCCAACCCCGAGGACGAGCAGGCGCTGCGCACCGCCGACGCCCGGCGCACCGTCGCCCGGGTGCTGGCGCGCGAACTGGCCGCCGTGCTGGCTCGCGCGCCGTTCGTCTGAGCGGGCCTTCCCCCTCCCCATCTCTCCCCCGCTCTCGGCGGATCCGCCGGATCCGCCGAGAGCGGGGGAGGGTTAGGGCGGGGGCTCCTTGATTTCACCCCCTCGTCTTCGCAAGTGCAGCATCCCTGCATCACCTGGGAACAAAGACCAAGATGAGCGAAAAAACCCGTTGCAATCCGACATCAGGCGTGACTTTTTCGCACCGCTCGCCCAGCGGTGCGGCGGGTGGACGGAGGTCGGTCGTGTCGGGCTTGGCGCGCCTGTGGGCGGTGGTCGGGTTGGCCGTTGTGGCGGTCGGCGGGACGGCGTGCGTGCCCCTGGTCATCGGTGCCGGCGGCACCGCCGCGGTCGCCGCGCACGAGAAGCGCGGCATCCGCGGCTTCGCCAGCGACACCGCCATCACCGCGCAGATCAACGAGCTGTGGTTGCAGCATTCCATCGACCTCTACCAGCGGCTGAGCACGCGGGTGAACGAGGGCCGCGTGCTGCTGACCGGCCGTGCCGCCGACGCCCAGCAGCGCCTGGACGCCGTGCGCCTCGTCTGGCAGGCCACCGGCGTCAAGGAGGTCATCAACGAGATCCAGGTCGACAACGACTCGGGCATCGTCGATTCCGCCAAGGACACCTGGATCAACACGCAACTGCGCACGCGCCTCACTTTTGATGGTGCAGTCGCGGGCCGCAATTACAACATCGATACCGTGAACGGCGTTGTCTATCTGATGGGATGGGCCGAGAGCCAGGCCGAGCTGGACCGCGTCATCGGCCATGCCCGCGCCATCCCGAACGTGCAGCGCATCGTCAGCTACGTCCAAGTCCAGCAGTAGAGCCGTAGAGAAGAGGCATCCCGCACCGCCATGGTCCTCGCCCTCGCCCCGAGCCGCTTCGCCGCCTTCCTCACGGCCCTGGTCCTGGCCGTGGCGGCGCTTGCCGGCGCGGCGGGCGCCCGCGCTGCGGAAGGGCGGGGGCAGGACGCCAACAGCCCGGCCAACCGCTTGTTCGTGCAGGCCATGCAGCTGGTCAAGCAGGCCGACAACACCTTCGACACGGCGGAGGAGAGCCGCTTCCTCAAGGAAGCCGACCGGCTGCTGAACGAGATCGTCGCCAAGTACCCGGACAGCGCGCTGGCCGTGCAGCTGGTCACCAACCAGTTCGTCGGCGACTTCGACTTCTACGAGTTCCGCGGCCGCATCAAGGCGCTGGTCTGCAATGAACCGCTGAGCAGCCTGTGCTTCCTGCACCGCATCGGCGAGCTGCTGCCGCCGGTCGAGACGCCGATCACGGCGGCACGCTGGGACTGGCTGTCGCTGGCGGTGGCCTACCAGCAACTGGGCGACCCGGCCCGCGCCAAGGAGATCGTCTCCCCCTTCGTCAGCGCGGTGCGCCGCGGCAAGGCGGCCGACAGCTCGGGCCAGGACCTGTTCGTCGCCCGCGCGCTCGCCCTGATGGGCCAGGCGCCGCTGGCGCTCGACATCACCCGGCAGATCACCGACTGCGGCACCCGCATCTACAACCTGGGCGACATCGGCAAGGCGGCGGCGTGGCGCGGCGACGCGGCGCAGGCGGCGGCGCTGGCCGAGGAGGCCAAGCAGTACGCCGCCTCGCGCGGCTGCTCGTGGGAGCTGGGGATCGTCGTGCAGGCGCTGCTGCGCGCCGGCAAGGAGGCGGAGGCCCGCACCCTGTTCCTCAACACGGTGGAGACGCAGTTCTCCAAGTTCCGCGAGGCCAAGGAGCTGAAGGGCGACTGCTGCCCGCCCGAGCTGGCGGTGGCCGCCGCCGACCTGGGCGACCCCAACCTGGCGCTGGGCATGCTGCGCAACGTGCAGGACGAGAACCCCTGGACCATCCCGGCGGTGCTCGGCCGGCTGGCGCGGCGCGGCGACGCCTCGGCGGCGCTCGCCTACGCCGAGCAGGTGCAGGACATCGACGTGCGCGGCGAGGCCCTGGCCGAGCTGATCGACGCCAGCGTCAAGCGCAACGAACGCGCCGCCGCCGAGCAGCTGATGCGCCGCCTGAACAAGCTGGTCGAGGACAGCAACGGCAAGCGGCCGGGGTTGCTGGCGCAGCGCGCCAAGGCGGAGAAGGTGCTGTACGGCGAGGACCGCTGGCGGATCACCTTCCAGCAGGCGATCACGGCGGCCGAACGGGCCAGCAACTTCGTCCGCCGCGACATCGGCGCGCCGCTGCTGGCGACCCTGGTGCGCATCGAGACCGGCCTGCCGATGCTGGACTAAGTTCCCTCTTCCCGGGACGGGAGAGGGTTTATCCCTTCTGAACCCCACGCCCTCCTCTTGCACCGCGGCGGGCGTGCCCCCCCTCCCCTACACTCGGCCCCGCACATCGGTGAGCCATCGGTCGAGGGGTCCGCATGTCCGTCACCACGCTTCACACTCCGTCTCCCAGGGCGTCCAAGGGTCTGGTCTTCGAGATCGGGCGCAAGCTCAACAACTGGGGCTCGCGGACCGAACCGGAGGAGCGGTTCGCCTGGAAGCAGCTGGAAGGCTGCGAGCGCGTGCTCGACGTCGCCTGCGGCATCGGCACCTTCATGCGGATGCGCCCCGCGGGGACCGTGGGCATCGACATCAACGAGTCCAGCGTCGAGCACTGCCGCGCCCTGGGCCTCGACGCGCGGCTGGGCGACGCGCTGAACCTGGATTTCGAGGACAACTCCTTCGACGGCGTCCATTCCGCGCACGTCATGCACGCCTTCAGCGCCGGACAGGGCACCCGCTACCTGTCGGAGCTGATCCGCGTGACCCGGCCGGGCGGGACCATCGTCGTCTCCAACCTGTGCGACACGGCGCAGATCTTCGGCTACCCGGAGGTCGCCCGGCCCTACACGCCGGAGGCGCTGTTCCGCATGTTCCACGCGGCGTCCAGCCCGCGCTCCAACGTCGGCACGGAGATCGCCGGCGTGCGCTTCAAGGCCATGCACTTCCGCCGCCCGCCGCTGATCCGCTGCCGCTTCGTGCGGTCGGAGAAGCTCTGGCACGCCGCGGGGGTGCTGAACTCGCTGCAGTACGGGTGCTTCCTGCGCAAGTTCTGGACCTTCGAGGGCTACACCATGGCGGTCACCAAGGCGGAGGGCTGAGTCGTACGGCCGGCGCATGGACGCTTCCATGAGCGGCCGGCCGTATGCCCCTCCCGCACATTGCTGCGCAATGTGCTGCCGGGTTTGAGCCGAAGGCGCTTGATGGGAGCCATCAAGCGCCTTTGGCATCACAGCACCTGCTTCGGCAGCGACATCAGCTCGCCGCGGATCTTGGCGAGGCTGGGGCGGTTGTGCGGGCCGAAGGGCACGGGGCGGCACAGGTGCATGGAGGTGAGGCCGATGCGCGCGGTCAGCAGCCCGTTGATCACCCCCTGCCCCACCCGCGTCGACAGCGCCGCCACCAGCGAACCGCCGAGCGCCTCGACCGCGACGTGGTGCGCGCTCTCGGTCACCCCGGCGACCGCGAGGTTGGCGAGCATCCGGCGCAGCAGCCGCAGCGAGCCGACGTAGCCCGGCCGCGCCCCGTACAGCCCGGCGACGGTGCGCACCAACTTCAGGTTGCGCCACAGCACCACGGCGAGGTCGACCACCGCCGCCGGGCTCAGCGCGGTGACGATGGCGGTGTCGCGGGCCGCCAGCAGCACCGTCTGGTAGGCGCGGCGGTCAAGCTCCGACAGCACCTCGCGGTCGATCAGCCGCACCACCTCCGCGTCGTCGTGCGCGTCGGTGACGAAGTCCTTCATGCGGGCGAGCGCCGGCTCCAGGTCCGGCCGGTCGGCGTACAGGCGGCCGAGCGCTCCGGCGAAGCGGTCGCCCTCCCCTTGTTCCGCATTCACCAACAGCGTGCCCGCCTCGCCGCGCAGCTGGTCGATGCGGCGCAGGCGGCGCAGGCTGCGCAGTTCCTTGACCAGCATCGCCAGCGCCGAGACGCCGGCCACGCCGACCAGCGCCGCCACCAGCGTGCCGAGCGCCAGGCTGGTGGCGAACGACCGCTGCAGCAGGTCGGCGGTGTCGAAGCCCAGCGCCACCAGCACCAGCGCCGCCAGCGCGCCGAACAGCCAGCGCCCGACGCCCGGACGCTTGCCCTCGGCAAGCAGCGCCGGCAGGCGTTCGGCGGCGGAGCCGGGAGGGGCGTCCTCCTCCGCGGGGACCGGGGCGGCGTGCGCCGGGTCGATCTCCATGGGGGGGACCCATTGGTTCTCTTTAGGGGCACGATCCTTGGTGGGGCGGTCGGTCATGGGATGCTCCCGGCGGGAGTGCCTGTACGCCCCCCCACCCAACCCTCCCCCACTTCGCGGGGGAGGGCTTTCGTCTCAATGCGGCGGAGTTCCCTCCCCCGTCGAAGATGGGGGAGGGTCAGGGTGGGGGTCCGGGGCCGGCGCTTCGCCGCGCTCATGCCAGATAGTCCCCCAGCAGGAACTGCAACGCTTGGTCCAGGCGGATGTGCGGCAGGCCGCGCCCGTCCGCGCCGGCGTCCGGCGGCGGCTTGAAGGGCATGAACTGGTAGGGACGCAGGAAGACGTCCCGCATGTCCGGGATGTCGCCGGGGTAGAGCACCGTCTCGCGGTCGCGGCCGACCGGCGTACCGCGCACGCAGCGCAGCTGCTGGCCCTCGTGCTCGGCCATCACCGTCTCGGTGGACTTCAGCGCGGCGATGGCCATGGTCTCCACCGTCGCGCCCTCGAAGCGGACGGCGCGCCGCGCGTCGGCGACGAGGTCGTCCAGCAGGCGGCGCAGGTTGGGGTGCTGGCTCGACGCGATGTGGTCGGCCTTGGTGGCGGCGAACAGCACGCGGTCGATCTTGGTGCCGAACAGCCAGTCCAGCCACCCGGACGAGCCGTGCCGGAACGGCTCCAGGCTCAGCTCCAGCGACCGCTTCATGTCGGCCACCGCATCGGGGCCGGCGTTCAGCGCGCCCAGCACGTCGATCAGCACGATCTGCCGGTCGAGCCGGGCGAAATGCTCGGCGAAGAAGCGGCGGACGACCACGGTCTTGTAGGCGTCGTACCGCTCCTCCATCAGCTCCCACAGCGTGCCGCGGCCGCGCGGGGATCCCGGCAGCGGGCAGAAGGTGAGCAGCGGCGCGTTCTCGAAATCGCCGGGCTCGATGAAGCGGCCGGGCTGGATGAGGCTGAGGCCGTCGGCGTTGCGGCAGGCGTGCAGGTAATCGGTGAACAGCCGCGCGCCGGTGCGCGCCAGCTCCTCCTCCGCCCGGCCGGCCGGGTCGATGGTGCCCAGCCAGGCCCGCCAGTCGGCCGACAGCGCGGCCCGCGGCGCGCGCTCGGCCAAGTCCAGCGTCAGGGTGCTCCACGCGGCGAAGGACTGGTTGAGCAGCGGCAGGTCCATCAGCCACTCGCCGGGGTAATCGACGATGTCGAGGTTGAGGATCGCCGTCGGCTGCATGACGCGCTTGATCGCCGAGGTGGTGCGGTAGCGCATGGCGAGGCGCAGCTGGCTGATGCCGCGCGTCGGTTCCGGCCAGCGCGGATCCGGGCCGGACAGCGACTTCAGGTGCTCCTCGTACTGGAAGCGCGGCACGTCGGGGTCGGGCTGCGGCTGCAGGCGGGCGGCCTGCAGGCGACCGGTGGAGACCACGTCGAGGAACGGCAGCCGGCCGGCACGCAGCAGGTTGTCCACCACCGCGGTGGTGAACACCGTCTTGCCGGCGCGGCGCAGGCCGGTGACCCCGAGGCGGACGCTGCTTTCCACCAGCACACGCCCGGCGACGCCGCCGGCCCGTTCGACGAGGCGGGAGCCGACGCTGGTCAGATCATCGAGGTTGGGCAGGCGCACGGGGCGGACTCGCGGCAGGGTTGGTCCCCGCACATATGGGGGCCACGTCTCAGCTGTCGAGGTTGCCGAAGCTGTGGAAGTTGAGGAGGCCCGGCGCCTTGTCGATGATCTCCTCGAGGATCAGCGAGGCGGTCTCCAGGTCGCGGTTCAGCTCAGCGCCCAGTTTGCCGGCGTAATTGGGGCGGTTCAGCTTCTCGTGCGCGTCGTGCAGGCTGCGCAGCTCGGCCATGAAGATCTCGCGCGCACCCATCGGCAGGATCGGGTTGGCCGACAGCACGAAGAAGAAGCGCATGCTGGCCCGCACCAGCAGCGCCAGCATCACCATGTCGAGCCGCTCGAACTGCTCGCGCAGGTCGTCGGAGCGCGCGTCCTTGAGGTTGCGCAGGCGCTGCTCGATCAGGATAACCAGCGCCTGGAACTCGCCGACCTTGTCGCGGAACTCGCGGTAGGCGCCGAAGCTGTGCTTGCTGGCCTCGTGCTCGGCGATCTTCGCCAGCTTGGACGCCTCGCGGCACTGGCGCTCCAGCGCGCTCAGCAGCTGCTTGACCTCTTCGCGAGTGTACTGACGCTTCATGGCTGCCTGAGCAGATAACCGAGGGAACGACGCCCGGCCCTATAGCACGCCTGGACGGGAAGGTCACCGTGGCGTGTGGTCCCGAACGTTCCATTGATTCCGAAAGCCGCGCCGCCGGGGCAAGAGTTCACACGGATTGCCCTCGGGATCAGTGATCCGCCGCCACCGTCTGCCCCGGCTTGCGCACCAGGGGCATGAACAGCAGCGCGGTCAGGAACACGCCGGCCATCACCAGGAACAGGTCGTTGAAGGTCAGCACCATGGCCTCGCGCTGCACCATGTTGGCGAGCATCTTGGCCGCCGCGGCGCTGGGGTCCGCCACGAGCCCGTCGAAGCGGGCGGCAAGGCCGTCCAGCGTGTCCTGCACCAGCGGGCGCGCCGGGTTCAGGTTGTCGCCCAGGCGGTTCAGGTGCAGCGCCGCGCGGTCGATCATCACCGTGTTGATGGCGGCGAGGCCGATGGCGCCGCCCAGGTTGCGCATCAGGTTGTAGAGGCCCGACGCGTTCTTCAGCTGCGCCGGCGGAAGGGTGCCCAGCGCCAGGGTGTTGATCGGGATGAAGCACAGCATCAGCGACATGCCGCGCACCGCCTGGGGCACGAACAGCTCCCAGAACGAGGCGTCGGAGGTGAGGCCGGAATTCAGCCAGACGCCGGTGCCGAACAGCGTCAGCCCCATCGCCAGCATGATGCGCAGGTCCAGCTTCTTCGACAGGATGCCGGCGACCGGCGCCGACATGAACTGGAACATGCCGGTGACGAACATGATCTCGCCGATCTGCAGGCTGTTCAGCCCGCGCACCCGCGCCAGGAACAGCGGCGTGATGTAGACCGCGCCGTAGAGGCCGATGCCGATGATGAAGCTGTACAGCGAGCCGATGGCGAAGTTGCGGTCGCGGAAGGCGCGCAGCTCGACGATGGGGTTCTTGTAGGTCAGCACCCGCCAGAAGAAGCCGACGCCGGCCGCCACCGCGACCACGGCCAGGATGGCGATGGCCCCGTCGTCGAACCAGTCGTTGCGCGGGCCTTCCTCGACCACGTACTCGACGCTGCCGAGGAACAGCGCCATCAGCCCGAGGCCCAGCAGGTCGAAGCCCTTGAGCAGCGAGCGGTCGCCCTTGTCGAAGTCGACCAGGTTCCACACCAGCGTGGTCACGATCAGGCCCGGCACGACGTTGATGAGGAACAGCCAATGCCAGGAGAAGGTCTGCGTCAGGTAGCCGCCGAGCGTCGGGCCCAGCGTCGGCGCCATGGTGGCGACGAGGCCGATGACCACCGACACGCCCGCCCGCTTCTCCGCCGGGAACAGCGCGAAGCTGGCGGCGAACACGGTGGGGATCATGGCGCCGCCGATGAAGCCCTGCAGCGCCCGCCACAGCACCATGGTCTCGATGCCCGAGGTGAAGGCGCAGGCCACCGAGGTCAGCGTGAAGCCGGCCGCCGACAGCGTGAACAGCACGCGGGTGGACAGAATGCGTGACAGCATGCCCGACAGCGGGATCATCACGACCTCCGCGATCAGGTAGGAGGTCTGCACCCAGCTGATCTCGTCGGCGCTCGCCGACAGGCCGGCCTGGATCTCGCTGAGCGAGGAGGAGACGATCTGGATGTCGAGGATCGCCATGAACATGCCGACGACCATCGCCAGGAACCCCAGCTTGTCGCGCCCGGAGAGGGCGCGCTGGGGATGAGAGGCCGCCGCGTCCCGGCCGCTGGGGAGCGGGGGGCTCGGCCGGGACGCGGGGCTCTCGCCGCCGTGCGGCCCATGTTGGGGGGCGGGGCCGCGGGCGGATTCCGGAATGGTGGTGGCGGTCATGGGGAGACCTCGGGTTTTCCAGTGCTTTCCTGACACCCGCGCGTCTCTTGACCGTCATCCCCGCGAAGGCGGGGATCCAGGCTCCTTGCCGGAGCGCCGCCTCGCGGGACTCTCTGGATCCCCGCCTTCGCGGGGATGACGGAAAAGGAAGCGGCCGGGCCGGCCGGGAGAGCTTCTTACTTCTCCGCCACCGCCTTCGACGGCGTGGCGGTACCGAACACGGAGCCGGCCATGTGCGGGCGGTCGTCGTGGCCGCGGGTGTCCACCTCGGCGACCACCGACAGGCCGGGGCGCAGCAGGCCCGACAGCTCGGTGTCCTTGGGGAGCGCGATGCGCACCGGCACGCGCTGCACCACCTTGGTGAAGTTACCGGTGGCGTTCTCCGGCGGCAGCAGGCTGAACTTGGAGCCGGACGCCGGGGCGAAGCTCTCCACCGTGCCGGTCAGCGCCTTGCCGGGGAAGGCGTCCACCTTCACCTGCACCTTCTGCCCCGGCCGCATGTCGGCGAGCTGCGTCTCCTTGAAGTTCGCCACCACGTAGACGTCGGGCAGCGGCACCAGCGAGAGCAGCTGCACGCCCGGCCGGGCGTACTGGCCGACCTGGACGCCGCGGTTGCCGACCACGCCGTCCACACCGGCGCGCACCACCGTGTTGTCGAGGTCGTTGCGCGCGGCTTCAAGCGCGGCGGAGGTCTGCTCCATGTGCGCCTTGATCTCGGCGCCCGCGGCCTCCAGCACGGCGATCTGGTCGCGCTCGGCGGCGAGGGCGGCGCGGGACTTCAGCACGGCGGCGTCGGCCTTGCGCAGGTCCGCCTCGGCGGTGTCGAGCGCCTGGCGCGAGGTCCAGTTGTCGGACGCCAGCGAGCGGGTGCGGTTGAACGCCTGGGCGGCGCGCTGGCGCTCGGCCTCGGCCGAGGCCAGCTCGGCCTCGGCGCGGGCGATCTGCGTGCGCTGCCAGACCAGCTTCTGCTCGTTGCTGCCCAGCGCCGCCTTCTGCGCCGACACGTTGGCTTCGGCCTCGGCGACCTTGGCGCGGTAATCGCGGTCGTCCAGCACCACCAGCACGTCGCCCGCGGCCACCTGCTGGTTCTCCGCCACCCGCACGTCGCGCACGTAGCCGGCCACCTTCGGGCTGACCACGCTGATGTCGGACTGCACGTAGGCGTTGTCGGTCGATTCGACGAAGCGCCCTTCTGTCCACCAGTGCCAGCCGCCGTACCCGGCGCCGGACAGCGCGATCACAGCGACTCCCGACAGAATGAGCTTCCGAACGCCCTTCGCCATGGTTATCTAACCCCTGCGGTGCGGTCTCGCCGGCCCTGTCGCGGGGCCGAACTGAACCGTTCAGTTTTGTCTTGTCGGAAAATGGCGCAGTGCATATCTGTTGTCAAGGGTGAACTGAACGGTTTAGTACTAGCAATGTCCGTACGGTTTTCGAAGACGCGGGAGGACGGAATGGCGGGTGTGGTGGCGCCGAGCCCGGAGGCGGGCTCCAAGCCGGCGCAGATCCTGGAGGCGGCGGGCAAGCTGTTCCTGGAGAACGGCTACGGCGCCGTCAGCATGGACAACGTGGCGAAGACCGCCAACGTGTCCAAGGCGACGCTGTACGCGCATTTCCGCAGCAAGGACGAGCTGTTCGCCGCCATGGTGGCGTGCGAATGCCGCGACCAGATGGGCGCGCTGTCCTGCGACGAGGTGAGCCGGATGGAGGTGGCCGACGCGCTGCGGCTGGTCGCCCGGCGCTTCATGAAACTGGTGCTGTCCGGCAAGGCCCTGGCCGCCTACCGGGTGGTGGTGGCCGAGGCGCACCGCTTCCCCGAACTGGCGCGCGCCTTCTATGAATCCGGCCCCGCCCGCTCGCACGAGCAGCTGGCCGCCTACCTGCGCGAGGCGGACCGCCGCGGCGCGCTGCGCATCCCCGACGCCGACCTCGCGGCCGAGCAGTTCTTCGGCCTGCTGAAGGCGCACATCCACACGCGCTTCATCCTGTGCATCGAGAACACCATCTCGGAAGCCGAGCTGGAGCGCTTCATCGAAGCGGCGGTGAACCTGTTCACCAAGGGCTACGCGGCGGCGCCGTAATAGAGCATGGCGGTGTGCCGCGCCTCGGCGAAGAACAGCCAGCGCTCGACCAGCACGCCGACGGCGGCGCTCGGCACCGCCAGCACCGCCAGGGCCGGCAGCGCCAGCCCCGCGAGGCTGAGCAGCAGCGGCAGCGCGAACAGCGCGGCGTGGGCGATGCGGCGCAGCTTGGCGGCGTGCGCGCGGGCGACCTGATAGCCCAGCTCGCGCATCAGGAAGTTCTCCTCGGTGTGCGGCTTCTCCAGCAGGTGAACGGGGCCGAGCCGGTCCAGGCCGGTGGCGCTGCCCACGCCGTGGCGCGGGGCCTGCGCGTCGATGGCGCGCCAGTACGCCGCCTTGACCAGCCATCCGGCCGCCGCCAGCGCCGTGGCGACCCCGCCCAGCCCGCGCCAGCCGCCGCCCCACAAGCCTTGCAGGGCGGCGAGCAGCAGCGCGCCGGTCATCAGCGCCAGCACGAGGTACACGGGCGGTACCCAGCGGCTGTTCCATTGCCGGACGGCGCGCAGGCTGGCGTAGATCATCGACGTGGCGTGGACGGTCGCCAGCGCCAGAAGCGCGCCGGTCACGCCCAGCGCGGCCACCAGCCCGCCCGGCGCCTCCAGCAGCACCGCCAGCCCGAACAGCCCGGCCGGGACGTAGGTCGCGAGCGCCAGGACGCCCTCCCGCGACAGCCACGACGACCGCCACTGGCTCACCGCCCGCCAAGCCCGCTCCGGGTGCGTCAGGTGGAGGGTGGAGGACAGCAGGCCGCCCGTAATGAGCGCCAGGGCGAGAGCAAGGGCCGTCAGGGCGAACCACGCGCCGGGGGGCAGCAGGCCAAACGGGGTGAGGACGCCCAGCAGCGCCAGCAGGCCGTAGCCGGCGCCGGACGCGGTGGTGAAGAAGATGACGGAGTAGGCGGGGTGCATGGAGCCTCGTCGGCGAAGTCAGCGGGGGCCGGCAGCGTGTTCGCGTCCGGCCCCCACCCCAGCCCTCCCCCACTTCGCGGGGGAGGGGGCAATTCCTCCCCCCGCGCAGTGGGGGGAGATTAGGAGGGGGGCCCAGCGCAGCAACGCCACCGCCATCACCGCGTCAGCATCTTATCGACCCAGCGCAGGAAGCGCCCACCGCCGTGGTCCACCTTGGGCAGTTCCGCGCCCTCGGCGCGCTGGCCGGGGCGCGGCGGCAGGTAGGTTCCCGTGGGATTCTGGCCGAGGTCCTCCATCACCCGGAAGCCGCCGCGCTCCCGGCTGAGCTTCGACACCGACGATTCCGGATCGTTGAAGTCGCCGAAATGCCGGGCCTTGCTCGGGCAGGCCAGGACGCAGGCGGGCTGGCGCTCCTCCGGCTTCAGGTGTTCGTTGTAGATGCGGTCGATGCACAGCGTGCACTTCTTCATGGTGCCGTCGACCTCGTCCAGCTCGCGCACGCCGTAGGGGCAGGCCCAGGCGCACAGCTTGCAGCCGATGCACTTGTCGTAATCGACCAAGACGATCCCGTCCTCGGCGCGCTTGAACGAGGCGCCGGTCGGGCAGACGGTGACGCACTGCGGCGTCTCGCAGTGGAAGCAGTTCTTCGGGAAGTGCACGGTGCGCCCGGCCTCCCCCTCCCCCGCCTCGTAGCCGAAGACGCGGTTGGCCCAGGCGCCGCGCTGGCCGGCCTGATAGGCGTTGACGTCGCCCAAGGGCGCCGGGTCGCCGCCGGCGTTCCATTCCTTGCAGCTGGTCACGCAGGCGTGGCAGCCGACGCAGGTGTCCAGGTCGATGGCGAGCGCCAGCCGCTTCGGCCCGCGGGTCTCCGGCAGGCTGGTCATAGGCGATCCCTCACGCGCGGCGCCGCCGGCAGGCCGGGAGCACGCGGGATGGCGGCGAATTGCGGCTCGGCGACCGAGGCGTCGGCCACCTTCTCGATCCGCACCCGCAGGTCGAACCATGCCGCCTGGCCCGTGACCGGGTCGGCGTTGGACAGCTCCTCGCCCGGCAGGCGCTCGGAGATCAGGTGGTTGAGCAGGAAGCCCTCGGCGGCCTCCGGCGCGTCGGGAGCGAGGTTCCAGGCGCCCGAGCGCTTGCCGATGGCGTTCCAGGTCCACACCGTGTCGGGGTTGACGCCGTCCATCAGCTTGACGCGCACGGTGATGGCGCCGTGGTGGCTGGTGACGCGCACCCAGTCGCCATCCGCCAGCCCCATCCGCCGCCCGGTGGCGGTGTTCACGTACAGATGGTTCCTGCCGAGGATCTGCCGCAGCCACGCGTTCTGCGAGTGCCAGGAATGGTACATGATCATCGGCCGCTGCGTCAGCGCGTGCAGCGGGAACTCCCGCTCGTCCACCCGCGCGCCCTCGAAGGGCGGGTACCAGACCGGCAGCGGGTCGAACGCAGTGCGCACCCGCTCGCGCAGAGCGTCGGGCGGCTGCACCGGGCCATGCCCCTCGGCGGCGAGCCGGAACTTCTGCAACGGTTCCGACCAGATCTGCATGACCATCGGCTTGGGCTCGGCGACGAAGCCCATGTGGATGGCGAAGTCCAAATAGTCGCGGTTGGCGAACTTGTAGAACTGCTGGCCGGGCTCCAGCTCGTGGCTCCAGAAGCCGCCGTTGGCGATATAGGCCTGGAGCTGGTCCGGGTTCGGCGCGCCGCGGCCGACGCAGTCCGCCTTCGGCCCGCGCCAACCCGCCAGCGGACCGATGCCCGGCGAGCGCTCGTGGTTGACGATGTAGTCGGCGTAGTCCCGGTACCTGGGCGCTCCGTCCTCGGTCACCATGCCGGGCAGGCCGAGCCGGGCGCCGAGGTCGAGCAGCACCGTCTGGAAGGCGCGCACGTCGCGGTCGGGCTCGACCACCGGCTGGCGGATGGCGTCGGCCGGTCCCTCCGCCGAGCAGATCGGCCGGTCGAGCAGCGAGATGCAGTCCCAGCGCTCCAGGTAGGTGGTGTCCGGCAGCACGAGGTCGCTGTACGCCACCATCTCCGAGAAGAAGGCGTCGGAGTAGATGATGCGCGGGATCTTGTAGGCACCGGCCTCGTCGGTGTCGGTCAGCATCGCCATGGTGCCGGCCGTGTTCATCGACGAGTTCCAGCTCATGTTCGCCATGTAGAGGAACAGCGTGTCGATGGGGTACGGGTCGCCCTTCCAGGCGTTGGCGATCACCATGTGCATGGCGCCGTGCGCGGCCAGCGGCGCCTCCCAGCTGTACGCCTTGTCGATGCGGATGGGGGTGCCGTCATCCTCCAGCAGCAGGTCCTCCGGCCCGGCGGTGAAGCCCAGGGGCATGCCGGCCAGGGGCTTGCCGGGCGCGCTGTTGCGGCCGGCCGGCTTGAGGCCGGGCGGGATCGGCTTGGGGAACGGCGGACGGATGCGGAAGGCGCCGGGGCAGTCCACCGCGCCCAGCAGCAGTTGCAGCAGGTGGATGGCGCGGCAGGTGTGGAAGCCGTTGGAGTGCGCCGAGATCCCGCGCATGGCGTGCATCGCCACCGGCCGCCCGGTGGTCACGGCGTGCCGCCGCCCGGCCCAGTCGGTCCACGGGATGTCCAGCGCGATGGCCTCGTCGAAGGCGGCGTGCGCCAGCTCGGCGGCGAGGCGGCGGATGGTCGCCGCCGGCACGCCGCAGCGCTCAGCCACCGCGTCGGGGCTGTACGCCGCGTCCATGTAGCGCTCGGCGAGCAGCTGGAACGCCGGCACGGCGGTGCGGCCGTCGGGCAAGGCGACCTCGCCCACCAGGGCCGGCGCCACGTCCGGCAGCGTGGCGTCCACCAGCACGCCCTTGCCCAGGTCGTGGCACAGCGGGTTGCCGTAGGCGTCGCGGGCGAACAGCCCGTCGTCGGCAGCGCCGGGGTCGCGGATCACCAGCCACGGCGCGTTGGTGTAGCGGACGAGGTATTCCAGGTCGATGCGGTCGGCGTCCAGCAGCTCGTGGATCAGCGCCATCACCAGCAGGCCGTCGGTGCCCGGCCGGATGCCGATCCACTCGTCCGCCACCGCGGAATAGCCGGTGCGGATCGGGTTGACCGACACCACCTTGGCGCCGCGCGCCTTCAGCTTGCCCAGCCCCGTCTTGATGGGGTTGCTGTCGTGGTCCTCGGCGACGCCGAACATGAGAAGGTATTTGGTGCGCTCCCAGTCCGGCTCGCCGAACTCCCAGAACGAGCCGCCCACCGTGTAGAGCCCGGCCGCCGCCATGTTGACCGAGCAGAAGCCGCCGTGCGCCGCGAAGTTGGGCGTGCCGAACTGCGCCGCCCACCAGCCGGTCAATGACTGGCTCTGGTCGCGCCCGGTGAAGAAGGCGAGCTTCTTCGGGTCGGTGCGGCGGACGTCGCCCAGCCATTGCGCGGCGAGGTCCATCGCCTCGTCCCACTCGATCTCGACGAAATCGGCGGAGCCGCGCGGACCGACGCGCTTCAGCGGCTTGCGCAGACGGGCCGGCGAGGTGTGGTTCATGATCCCGGCCGCGCCCTTGCCGCAGATCACGCCCTTGTTCACGGGGTGGTCGGGATTGCCCTCGATGTAGCGGACGCGCCCGTCCTTCAGGTGCACGCGGATGCCGCACCGGCAGGCGCACATGTAGCAGGTGGTGTGCTTGACCGCGTCGCCGACGGGCCGCGACAGCGCCGGATCCGGGCTGCCGGACACCCTCTCTCCCTGGATCATTATTTTCTCTACTTTGTATATAGGCAATTATACCCGTCCGCTGCGCCGGTGGTCAATCGCCACATTAAACGAAGAATTTTTGCAATTTCTTCATATCAACACCAATGATAGCGTTGATTGAGAAATGTACCACATCGAACAACCGCACAGGAGACGCGG